>CAIYPC010000518.1 GCA_903927975.1 uncultured Bacteroidota bacterium
CGATCCGTTAATTTTTTAAATCCCGGATCAACAATCACATCAATAATTGCCTCACATGCATCAATGATTTTATCACCAAATTCTTTCGGTATAAATTCAGGTGTTTCAGCAATGCGAAATTCAATAGCCCCGGGATGAAGGCTATGCAGATCTTTTAAAAAAGCCTCATATTGCTGCTGTGAAAATGCGTCATTGAAAGCTTTGCGCAATGCCGGTACCATGTCAATAAGTTTATGAATGAAGATACAGAAGAATTATGAGTTGAGAATAGTAGGTCGTTGATATCAATTCTCATTAGACTGCTATAATTCATGCAAAAAAATTATTAAGTTTGCATCTATGTTAAGTGACAAAAAAATACGCGTGGCAGTTTTGGATATGAATGAAAAGCATCCCAATCAGGGCATGCGCTGCATCAGGCAAATAATTAAAGAGTACGGAGAGAAAAATAATATTGACATCGAGCAGAATGAATTTGAGGTTCGTATTGAAAAGCAAATCCCTGATCTGAGTTATGATATTTATATTTCAAGCGGCGGGCCTGGAAGCCCATTGGAAAGCGAAGGAAGCGAATGGGAAAATGTTTATTTCAATTGGCTGCAGCAAATTGAAAATTGGAACAATAATCCATTAGTACAAAATAAGAAATTTGTATTTTTCATTTGCCATTCTTATCAACTTGCTTGCAGGCATTATAAAGTTGCAAAAGTTGCAAAAAGGAGATCTACTGCATTTGGCGTGTTCCCAATTCATTTGGTAAGAGATGGAAAAAATGAACCTGTATTCAATGGCCTTAATGATCCTTTTTACTCTGTTGACAGTCGCGATTTTCAAGTCATTCAACCAAACCAAAACAGATTGCGGCAGTTGGGTGCAAAAATATTATGTATTGAAAAAGACAGACCTCATATTCCTTTAGAAAGAGCAATCATGTCGATACGTTTCAACAAATATATGATTGGCACACAGTTTCATCCGGAAGCGGATGCGGAAGGAATGACCATGTACCTGCATCGTGAAGACAAAAAACAAACTGTGATCAATAGCTATGGGGAAATGAAATGGAAAAGCATGATAGAACAGCTTAACGACCCAGATAAAATTTCGTGGACCTACTCACATATATTGCCAAACTTTCTCAATATCGCAATCGGTGAGCTTCAGGAAGTGGAGGCATAAAAATGTGCCCGCCGCAATCGATATTTGTATCTATGAATTTGATTCTACCATCTCATAAAAATCGTCTTTGAAAGTCTCCCCAATCGGGATTATTTTTTTGCCTATATAAATTTCATTTCTGGCAATTGAATCAATATGGCTGATAGATACTATGTAAGAACGATGAACTCTCATGAATTCTTCGGTAGGAAGTCTTGAAAGGAAAGATTTTAGATTATTAAGCGTGAGAATGGGATCGCTTTTGCCTTTTATATAAATCTGCGTATAGTCTTTCAAGCCCTCGCAAAATAAAATATCCTCAAATTTTACTTTGATAATTTTATATTCTGACTTCACAAAAACAAATTTGCCGTTTTTGGCAGGCTGCGAATGACTATGGGCAGTATTGTTCTTATGAGAAGAAGATGGCATAAGAAAACTTGTTTTAGAAAAACTTTCGCCCTTTTGTGAGCCAGAAATCCCTATACGAAATAGCTAAGGTAAAGCTTGCATATTTTTCCTGAATGAGCTGAACACTTGGAACGCCTTTCACGCCATATTGAAACGACAGGGCATAACCAAGCGCTGTTCTTTTTGAATTCACACCAATTCCGATTGTGCCGCCAATATCTCTTATCGTCTGGCCATAAACATTTAAATAGGTGTTGCTATAATAAAAGCCCGTTTGAAAATACATCAGTTCAATCAGCGCATTATATTGTCCCATCGACACACTGCGTTTTTTTGAAATTTCGAAACCTGCGGAAAACCTGTTGCTGTTTTGAAAACTGTAATTGTATCCCCCAGTATTCATGATTGGGTTATAAGGAGCATTTTTTGCGCCAATCCAATTTTGAGATTTATAATCTGCTAAAAAAGTATATTTATTATTATAGGTCACTGCAATGCCAGCTCCGTAAGAAGTAGGCAAGTTAAAATAAGACCATGGGTAACTGCTTCCATAAAGAACTGAGGAATCAGGCGCCAAGACAGTTTGCGAGATATCAGCATTTAGTCTTGTTTTATTTGCAAAAGTTGCGCCTAAGGAAACATTCCATTTTTTCCCAATTCTTGTATAGAATTGCAAGCCGTAATCAAAATAAAAATTGGATAGATAAGCAGTGTTATTTGTAGAAGCAAGCTCTGCAAGATTCTGATTCTCAAGAACTATTTTTTGTTGGAGCGTTCCAAATAAATATGAGGCATTTACACCCAATGACAAATGATGGAAAAATTCGTAAGAATTTGCCCAATAAACTTTGTTAATGCCACCAGACCCTTTGAAATATTGGCTTGCCAGTTGCGCCGTAGAAGCATCAAGCGATATTGGTGTGCTGAATTCGTAGTTTTGAGAACTGAATGGCACCAAGCCAACACTTGTTCCCCAATGCTTAGATGGCTTTATGCCCAGGATCAGCTTTTTAAATGTGATGTCAAAAGACTGATTATAGTTAGTGCTTACATTAGACCCATAATAGTTAATAAATGTAGCACGCCCCCCAATTTCTCCTACAAAAAAATCATTATCAAGAGCACTGAACGAAGCCGGGTTATTTCCAATCAAATAACGGCCCGATCTGTATGCAATGCCAGTGTTAGCCATTCCCGAAGTGCGGTTGTAATAACTATCATCAATATCTCCAATTCCAAGTATAGAATAAGGTGAGTTATTTGTTTGCGCAGCAAGTTTTGCAAATGAAGCAGTTAATAATATTACCGTAAAAAATATTTTCATTTAATTATTGTTGCCTGTTCGTGATTAATGAACAAGTGATATATAGTAAATTTTGAGAGTAATTTTATAATTCTTATTTGTGTTGTCACCAAAAACCACCCTGTTAAATGAAGTTTCACTAGCTGGTGATGGCACATTCAATATCAACCCATCTGTGTTGTTTGAGCCAAGGGTCAACAGTTGTTTTATATAAGCAGTAATGTCGTAACTATATAATGTATTCTCTCCATATACATAATCCGTTACAAGATTGCCATACTGAACCTGGCCGTTGAAATAAATAACTGTTCCCAATTCGTTGTTTTGATCTGTCGCAGACAATATCATTTGCGGCGGCAAAGCCAGCTCCGGATTAAATGTTCCGGCAATTGGTGTTAATATTAATTGGGCTTTCAGCACACCAATATAATCAGGAACGTTAAGCAAGTTAGATATATAAGGAAACCTGATTTTTGTTTGAATGCCAGTAGGACCCTGAACATAAACAGCATTGTTCGTTAATGAAGAAGGCGCTTCGACAGGTATAAGTGGGTTAGGCCTGCTACTCTGAAGGCTACTTAAAACTGCAAGCGGTGAATTAGATCTATCAGCAGTAATATTGTTGAATTGAAAGGATTTGTTATTGTAAGGAAAGTCAATGTGTTTATAATTAGTGATAACACCGGGCTCATGATAGTAAAGGCGCATAAATACCGTATCCCTAAAACCGAAGATAGTGCCAATGTGCGAAGCTCCTGTATCAGAATAAACAGCAAGACCTCTGAAATAGCTGAGAAAAGTATTGAGGTTTGTTATAGTATCCGAATTATTCACGAACATGTTGAGCAACCTTTGACCCAATGTATCTGGAAGTCTTATTCTCACGGAGTCAAGTGCATTTTGGCTAGTATGAACCGCCAACGGGCTAATGACTACATCTGTGCTCCCCAAAGGAACAGGGTTATATGGCAGACTTGAATTATTGTAAAAAAATCTTTGAGTAGCACTAGGATAGTTAATTACATTATCTAACTGGCTTACATAATATCGTTGAACAACTGTGGTATCGGCATAAAAGGCTTTATTAATACGCATCACAAATTCAATCGAATCAAAACCAGCCATGTTAGTTACCACTTGTTTTCCGGGCGTTCCGAGCTGGAAAAATGTTTTCGATGTGATTGTTCCAAAATATGGGTCATTATATCGCCCAAGAATCATCGAACCAGATCCTTCAGTAACAAAGGAATCAAGTAAAATTGTAGAAAATTGCAATGTAGAAGTATCTACAGCTACAATATTTGTATTGTTATTTGATACAAATGAATTGCCGAAAGTTATGGATGGCTTCTGGCAAGATGATAAAAAAACTACAACTAATATCGGTAAGGATAACAATAACCGATATGGTTTCAATTCATGTCTCTCATTAGTGTGCATCGTGAAATATGTCTCGTTCTAGTTTATGCGAAATTGCCTCACTTTATAAAAGTTGCAATAATAAGCGGCACAACTGTTACTATTTTGTTAGTATGTATTAATCTCGCAAATAAAACGACAAATATATGACATTTGTCTACTAAGATAAATTTTGCTTTGTTAATTAACTACATGATTTTTTATCAAAAAAAAGCTCTTTGCTTAGACCATACAAAATTA
>CAIYPC010000519.1 GCA_903927975.1 uncultured Bacteroidota bacterium
CGTTGGTATTTTCTTCTTTTTGCTGTTGCAATTCGTAAAGATAAGCATAGTACCCATTCAACGCAAGTAATTGCTGATGCGTTCCCTTTTCAACAATTTCGCCTTCATCCAACACTACAATCAAATCAAAATCGAACAAAGAAAAAATGCGGTGTGTAATAATGATTGCTGTTTTATTTTTCAGGTACTGATATAGGTTACCAAGTATTTCTTTCTCTGTTTTTGCGTCAATGGCACTTAGGCAATCATCCAATAATATCACTTCGGGATCTTTTATCAATGAACGTGCGATGGATATGCGCTGTTTCTGCCCGCCGCTTAATGTTACGCCCCTTTCGCCAATCATCGTTTCATATTGATTGCTGAAACCTGCAATTTCTTTTTCAACACTTGCGTTGCTCGCTGCCTTTCTCACCAATTCTTCATTCTTCTTTTCAAGCCCGAACTGAATATTGTTTGAAACAGTATCGCTGAACAGGAACACATCTTGCGGAACATAGCTCAATTGATTTCTCAAACTTTGCAGATCGAATTTTTTAATATCAATGCCATCAATCAAAATCTTTCCTTGCGTTGGATCATACATTCTCAGCAAAAGCTGCGCGATGGTTGTTTTGCCGCTGCCAGTTTTGCCAATGATTGCAACCTTCTGCCCTTTTTTAATATGAAGATTGAAATTGGTGAGCGCATGAATACCTGTATTCAGGTAAATGAAATTGACATTGTCAAAGAAAATATCTCCTTCTATTTTTTTTGTGTATGCTTCTGATGGATTTTGTATCAGAGGCTCTTCATCTAAAAATTCATTCAATCTTTTTTGGGAAGCTGCGGCGCGTTGGGTCATGCTTGCCACCCAGCCAATGGCACTAACGGGAAACATCAGCATCGTGATATAAATAACGAACTCCACAATCGTCCCAATATCAGTATTATGTTTTCCATTGATCACATAAAAACCACCAATCATAATCGTGAGCAATGTGCTAAGACCAATCATCAAACCCATAGAAGGAAAATAAATGGATTCAATCTTCGCAAGCGCAGTGGCATTCTTTCTATAATCTTCGCTGTTCTTATAAAAGAATTGGAACATCGCATTTTCTTGCACAAATGATTTGATGACACGAATGCCGCTATAAGATTCTTGAGCATTCGTGGTGAGATTGCTCAACAACGCTTGAATATGCTCGCTTCTTTTATGAATGATATTGTTCACATAATAAATAGTAAAAGCAAGGATAGGCAAAGGCGTTAGTACATATAATGTGAGCAGCGGATCTTTCTTGATCATAAAAAACAAACTGAACCCAATCACCACGACAAGGTTTGTGAGATACATAATCGCCGGTCCGGTGAACATGCGCACACGGCTCACATCTTCAGACATGCGGCTCATCAGATCGCCCGTGCTATGTTTTTTAAAGAAGCTTAAATCAAGTTTTTGATAATGTTGATAGACCTCATTTTTCTGATCATACTCAATATGCCGGCTCATCACTATAATCGTTTGTCGCATCAGGAACATGAAAAAGCCGCCAATGATCGCCAGCACCAAAAGTGTGATGCCACATATTGCTACTTTTTTTCCGAATGAAGGCTTCGCTTCATCCATTTGCCGGATGAATTTTTTTACAAGAATATCGTAATTGGAAGTATCTTTTTTTTCAATCCGTTCTTCCTTTGCAATGGCATGATTGTTTGCAACGATGGCAGGCGTTTTTCGTTTGATGCTGTCCGTTAGTTCCTTTTCTACTTCATTCACTATATAACCTGTTACTTGCGGCGACAAGATGCGGAAGTAATTTGACAGCACGATGAAGAGCAAACCTAAAAGAAAACGCCAACGGTATTTCCAGAAATATTTATTGAGCGAACGTAAATAGCGCAAGAATTTTTTTTTGCGAAGTTAAGAAGAAGAAATGTGATGCAGATTTATGGATGGCAGTTTCAAGCAGAGAAACACTGCACTCAAAGAGTTCATCCCATCAATCCCATAAATCCTACCAACCCCAGTTCAGACAACAGACAATTTCTTATGCAGCTCTAAAACCTGTGGCAATATCAATTGCTGTTCATCATTATAAATAATAAAATTACATCGCTGCATTTTCTCCTTTTCATCCATTTGATTTTTCATTCTTGCAAGCACCTGATCTTTTGTGATGTTATCACGCTGCATGGTTCTTTCAATGCGCAATTGTTCGGGTGCAGAAACACCAATCACGTAATCCAGATTCTTATAGCTCCCGCTTTCAAAAATGAGTGCAGCTTCGTGGAGCGCATAAGGCGCAGCTTGTCTTTTCATCCACTCCTCACCGTGATGTATAACCGCAGGATGTGTTATGGAATTTAAAAGCGCTAATTTTTCTTTGTTATTAAAGACAATGGAAGAAATATGCTTACGATTCAATTTTCCATCTATATATGATTCAGCACCGAAATGTTTTATGATTTCTTGTTTGAGGTTTTCATCTTCATTCATCAATTGTTTTGCCTCATCATCAGCATAATAAACAGGGATGCCAAGCACTTCAAATATTTTTGCCACTGTGCTTTTGCCTGATCCGATGCCGCCTGTTAAGCCGATACGATACATTGAAGAGATGTGTGATTTATGATGTTAGATGTACGATTTCTTTAGGTGCTGATTTCGTTATAAATTTTATCGCGCTGATGCTAGAAAAATAATTTACTATTTATTCTATGCTGCCCCATATCTAAATATAAAAAGGAAACCCGAAATTAGGTTTCCTTTAATTCATTAATCTCAAAATCCAAATCTTATTTAGCAGGAGCTGCAACCTTATTGATATTCTGTGTCCACTCAAGAGAGATCGCACTTTTTTCTATTGTCAAATAACTGCCAGGGCTTGTTTCAATCATCAAGGTGCCATCATCATTCACTTTATTTACTTTACCATGAATGCCTGCAATGGTGACAATCTTATCCCCTTTCTGCATATTTTCTTGGAACTGCTTTGCTTGTTTCGCTTTCTTTGCCTGCGGGCGGATCATAAAGAAATAAAATACTAAGATCATACCCCCTAAAAGGATTGGCATCAATAACGGGTTCTGTTGTGGCGCTGCCTGTAACAAAATCAAAAGTGTGTACATTTTTATTTTTATTTATTGTTCGAATAATTGATTACCATTTTTTCTTTTCAACTTACACTTCAAACTTCAGTTCATTCGACTGTGTTAATTTGGTATTCGCATAAACATATAATGTTTTATGATTAGGACCTACCCTGCCATCGCTATTAAATGAAGCCTTGATCGTTCCCAACGCACCTGGCAAAACCGGTTCAGTAGGCTGCTCTGCAATGGTGCATCCGCAACTTGGCTGAACCCGCGTGATAATAAGCGGCTTAGTGCCAGTGTTCTTAAAAACATAAGAAGAAACTTCAACCTTCTGCCCTTCTGATATTTTGCCGAAATTTTTATTGGTTGAATCGATCCACTGAAGCGTTGTATAATTCGCTGAATCTTTTAATGCGGCTTCCGTATTGGCAGCAGGCATTGCTTTTTTATCGCTGTGATTACAGCTTATAATAACGAGTGCCAATAAAAAAGAAAACAAAAAACGCATTATCAAAATTTTTGCAAACGTACAGGAATTTAGATTTACAAGTACGCTATTTTTTTTCGCCACCGATTACACAGAGAGCACAGATTAATACAAATACATTTTATGTAATCTCTAACCGTTTTCAAGCACCCATCTGTGCTAATCGGTGCAATCTGTGGCAAACCTTCCTTAAGATTTCGTTCCTTTAAAATTCACCTTGTGCATCTTGTCGTCCTTAACCAATTCTTTATGGATATTGTCCAAAATGCCATTCACGAAATGACCGCTCTGCTCAGTGCTATATTCTTTTGCAAGATCAATATATTCGTTGATGGTAACTTTTGGTGGGATGGTTTCAAAATATAAAAACTCGGAAACGCCCATCTCCATCAAAATCATATCCAGGGTAGCTATACGCTCTGCATCCCAATTATTTAATTTTGGTTTGATGAGTTCCATTGTTGTTTCTTTCTTTTCAAGAACGGTTTGCAACAGTAACCTTGCAAAATCCCATTTTTCTTTACCCAGCATATCCTGAAAATTAACCGACTGTGGTTTGTTTAGGTAAGCCAGCAAAAACTGGTTCAACATTTCTATATCATCATCCCAATTGGTGAAATGTTCTTCAGCATAACTCTCAAAAACATCGTTGGGCAGCATCAGGTCTGTATAAATAAATTCAAGGATATCTTTTTCAGATTTCTTTTCCCTTGCTTCACCATTAATATATCTTTTGTATTCTTCCGTAGCAGCAAGCTCTTGATAAATTTTTTTTACCAGCTCATTATTGATGATCAGATGTGGCTTATCAACGGCAAGTGCTCTTTGATACGACGTATCCTCCAAAATTTTCCACAAAACTTCATTGCCGGCAAGCCGGATGTTCACGTTCATATCCTGATCACTGGGCAAATGCTTGGAAGCCCGCACCCTGGAATCAGTCTCCGCATAGCGGGCTACTTCTGTAACAAAATGAATAAGGTAAACAAAAAGCTGGCGTGTGCTGTCGAAATGTTTCTGTAAAATTCTTGTCTCTTCTCCTGGCTTTTGAGTGTGTTCTCGCGCTTCAATTGAGTACAGCGTCTGCATCACTTTCACACGGATGTTTCTTCTACTGATCATGTTTTATTAAGAACTTGTTTGAGGGCGCGAAGATAAGGGAAAACGGAATACGGAGAGTCAGCAGTTGATAGTTAGGGGTCGGGAGTTGGTGTGATTTATTAACCAAATGAACTATGCTTAGATTTTGGAATTGCGCTGAGGTTAAGTTGAAACATCTCATAAATCCGTTACCATAATTTGACAGAAAGGAACTGAAATGTTATATTTTAAACTCTTATACTTTTATAAATATCAGTTTTTGATTTTCTGAATCAAGTGTGATTTCAAATAGATCTTTGGTTCTGATGCATTCCAAAGTTTTTTTGTAGAGGTAGGCTTTTGATTCATCCTTTATATTTTCATAACCTAAAGATCCTGTTTTGGGATGCACAAACATCAGAAATAAGTTTTCATCTTTTATTATCAGAAGGTAATAAAAACGGAAACCACCTTTTCCATTAATTCTCTTTTTTATATAAGGAGTTTCGTTACTGTTATTTAGCCTGGTGCCAGAACATAACTCCTGGATATTTTTATTAAAAA
>CAIYPC010000520.1 GCA_903927975.1 uncultured Bacteroidota bacterium
TGCAGGCAAAATAACATTCGGCATCGAGGTTCCTTTTTCATATATGAAAATCTCTGCTCTTCTGTTCAGCCATGCCGTGTTCGGGTTGGTATTATCAGCCACAGGGTTTTCTTTTCCATAGAACCTGGATGTCATTCTATCTGGAGGGATTGCCCTGCTGTTCATGTATTGCAAAACTATCTGCGCTCTTTTCTTTGAAAGCATTAAGTTGAACTCATTTGTTCCCACATTATCAGTATAGCCTTTTATGCTTATCATTAAGTTTTTGTCATTCTTTATGCGTGCTATCACCTTATCGATGCGGGCAAACGCACTTGAGTTCAAATCGTATTGATTAAATTCAAAGTAAACAACAAACTTCACTACCGGTTTTCCATCAATCGTGTCCACTTCAAAATCATCCACACTGAAATCATCGTAGTTGAAAGCTTTCAATCCTTTCTTAGAACCAGATCCCGCTTTTTCATTCGGGTTATCATTATCATCAGTCTTATTAAACTCATCATCATAGCCATCCTTTTTATTTTTTCCATTCTTAGCGTTCTTTCCATTTATGCTATCGTTATCAGCACTATCCTGTGCATCTTTGATTCTTTTAGCTTTCATCACCGAATCCATGTTAATGGTAACATTTGAAGCAGTGTCCTTATCTTTTTTAAGTGTGCTATTCTTTTTCGCAAGACTGTCGGCTTTTTTATCAACCGCATCCACTTTTGATGAAGAATTTTCAGTCTCAGGTTTTTTCTTTTTGAAATTAACAGGAACATAAACACAAAGCGTGTACATCACAGTGCTTGCATTATTTTTTGACACCCCATATCCGTAGGCAGCTTCACCAAGAACAGCTATCCTTCTTGAATGAAATTTTAAGCCAACACCAATTGGCGCAGTGAGGTAAGATGCATCGCTGATCAAATCATGAATGCTTAATGAAACGAAGGGCTGTAGTTTGTATCGACCTGGCAATAAATGATAGTACGCTGTAAGGTCGAGCACATTATAACTTTTTGGCCTTGTCGTCCCCACCAGCACATCAGTGCTTGTTACATGACCATAAGCAAGACCGATGTCTGCGCTTGCTGAAAATCTACTGCTAATATTTTTATATGCAGATAATGAGGCAGAGATATTTCCTTTATCAAGCATTGAAAGAGTGTTCGCGTTGCTTTGATAACCGAAATGATTTTTTTCAAGCATCCCATAATCCTGATACTGAAATTTAAAAAGCGGAGAGATGAACCATCTTGGATCAAAATCCTGATTACTGCCAACCTCTGAAGGTTCGGATTTGTCAACTACTAATTTTATATCACCTGATTTTGTATCACTTGGTTTTATATCACCTGGTTTTTTTGTTGAGGCGGCATCGTGTTTAGCAGAATCTGGAATAGGATTAATATGGCTAACAGGAATAACAGGGCTGACAGGATTAACAGGATTGACTGAAACCTTGGCTACAGTGTCGGAAGATTTTTTGCTTGTGTCAAATAGCATCCTTGTTTTAGGAACTATCAATCTTGGTATAGTGTCCTGCGCACATAGGATGTGTGAAGCCATTAGCAGGGAGGCTGCACAGACCAGCAACTTAGTCATGGGTCGTAATTTTAAGTTTTCATCAGCACGAACAGGAGGTGAAACTGAACTGCCGATATTGGATTTAGAAATCTAAGCGAACAGAAAGCTCAAGGCCATTACGCTTAAGCCCTGCCGCATTGATGCTCGAAATATTTACATCGTACGATAATCCGAAAATAAATTTTTGATATCTAAGCTCAACGTTTGGCACCAGCGCGTCATCATATCTATACCCCAAACCAAACCCAACTGCTGCGCCACCTTGAACCCCTGACAGGTACTTTACATAAGCCAAATCGAAATAATGCCTGTATGCACCGCCCTGCCAATTCAAAATCATGTAAAAAGCAACTTCATCTTCAGAGGAAGTAATGTATTTGTAACCTCCCTGAACTCCGATTCCCATCTTTAAACGCAAAGAATCGGTTTTTAGTTTATCAGTGTATGGCTTATTCACTTGAAGCGCAGATACACCCATATACCATTTATTGTGCTTTGAGTTATTGAACACGGAAAGACCGGTGTTTATATTGAAATGACCATAGGACCATCCGTTCGCGAGTCGATCATTGCTGACTCCGTTTTCAATCGGGCCATAATTATCATATTGATCGCCGAATGCGTTCTCAACACCATTTAAATTTAATCTGCTTTGATAGTATGCGCCTTGAAATCCAGCAGCCAAATAAGTTTCATTTTTGTCGATGGGAATTGCATAAGAAATTCCAAGCAAACCAAGTGTGTTGTTTAATATTCCCTGATTTGATTTGTCTGAAGCTGCACCTGCGCTAAGGCTAAAGTATCCTGCGTTCCTTTTATCTTTTGCTGCCTTTGATAATAAAGGCATATCGAACATGGCGCTTACGCTGTTGTAAGCAATGGCACCGCCATATTGCACGTTGCGATAATTAAGTTTTAAGCTGTTCAGCTTATCCGTTTTGAGAGATTGATTATACCATATCGTCATATCCTGCACGCGGGAAAAATTGATTTCTTGTGCAGAAGCCACAACTGCCGCTAAAACAAAGCTCAGTATTAAACAAACTCTTCTCATCTGGATATTTGATTTACAAATTTTATTGGATGCCTCATGACGATGTACGATTTTTAATGTACGATGTATGATTTCTTTTATTCATTCAATTAAAAACTTTGAGCTGAAAGCTGCTAGCTATGAGCGGTTTTGCTCGAAGCTCGCGGCTAGAATCTCATAGCTTTTTATCTCACCAACGATACCATTCCTTTCTGCACAATTGTTTTTCCCTGATTATCTACCCCTTCGGCAACCCACAAATATGTTTCCACTGGTTGTGCCACACCTTTATAACGACCGTCCCATCCTGAATTCGGATCTTGAGAGGTGTATATAAGATTGCCCCATCTGTTATAAATACTCCAATAATGGAAGGTTGATATGCCAACTAAAATCGGTTTTAAAATATCATTCGTCCCATCACCATTTGGTGTGAAAACTTTTGGAACATAGATATTAACTGGAACAAATTTCACTCTTGCAGGACTACCATTAACAATAGAAACGCTATCGCCAATTTTTGCTGTTATTAATACATACCCCGGCTTAGTACTGGTGATTTGAATAGATGCATCACCATTTACATCAGTGGTTACAGGCTGTGGCGTAATGATTGTGCCACTGCCAGAATCAATTGCGAAAACAATATCTTGACCTGGCAACACATTGCCATTTTGATCAACCAAATGTGCTTTCACGCTTGTTGTTGCTTGTCCATCAGCAATTGCTTCTCCAACAACCACAATCAATGCTGTGTTGGGATTTGTTATATCTGCCTGATTTGTGAATATTACTGTTGCTGGGCTTCCATTAATAATTGAATCACCATTTACAGTTGCAGTGATGCCAACAGTATCAGCAACAGTGCTGGTTAATTTGATAATCGCATTTCCTGCAGTATCTGTTGTTACTGTGTCGCTACCAACAAATGTTCCGTTGCCACTTGCTATAGAGAAAATTACCTGTTGATTTGCTACTGGATTGCCATTTTTATCTGTGATATGGGCCTTCACGCTGTTTGTTGCGCTGCCATTTGCTGCAGCATCATTTTTTACAACACTCAATGCTGTTGTATTCGATGACGTATCTGCGGGCCCTGCAACAAATTGAACAACGGCCGGGCTGCCAAAAGTTATTGCTGTTCCCCCGACAGTTGCAGTGATACCTACATTTCCTGCCACAGTGCTCGTTATAGTAATAATTGCATCGCCATTTGCATCTGTGACCACAGGCTGTGGAGTTAGAATTGCACCACTCCCTGAGCTAATAACAAACATAACCTGAAGACCTGCAACCGGCACACTATCTTTATCAATGATGTGCGCTTTCACACTATTTGTTGCAACACCATCAGCAAGAGCACCCGTTGTTACAACAATCAATCTGGTGGCACTATCAGTCAAATCTGCACTATCTGCCACAAATTGAACAATGGCTGGGCTTCCAAAAGTTATTGAATTGCCACCAACAGTTGCAGTAATGTTTACATTGCCTACTACTGTGCTTGTCAATGTTATGATGGCATCTCCATTGGCATCTGTTGTTACAGTAGAACTGCCAACGATTGTGCCTGTTCCACTTGCTATAGTAAATATTACTGGTTGTCCAGCAAGAGCCATACTATCTTGATCTGTAACATGCGCTTTAACGCTGTTGGTTGCTACGCCATTCGCCGCAGCTCCGGTCTTCACAACAATTAATTTCGTAGCGCTATCCGTAACATCTGGAGCAGATACGGTAAACGTTACCATTGCCGGGCTGCCATTTGTGATTGTGTTTCCATTCACTGTAGCAGTGATATTGACATTGCCGGCAACTGTACTAGTTAGTGATATGCTTGCATTGCCATTCGCATCAGTTGTTACTGTTGCGCTGCCAACAAATGTGCCCGCGCCACTCGCAATTGCAAATACCACTGATTGGTTTGGAACAGCATTTCCACTTGCATCCGTTATGTGAGCTTTTACACTGTTAGTTGCTACGCCATTTGATGATGCATTATTTGTTACAACGCTTAATGCTGTTGTTGGTGCTGTTGTGCTTGGAGCCCCAACCACAAACTGAACTGTTGCTGGACTTCCATTAGTTATATTGTTGCCGTTCACAGTTGCAGTAATGTTCACGTTTCCTGGCACCGTGCTGGTCAACGTAATGGTTGCATTTCCGCTCGCATCTGTAGTAACAGTTGCACTTCCGACAAATGTACCGGTGCCACTTGCAATCACAAATACTACTGATTGGTTAGCTACCGGATTTCCATTTGCGTCTGCAATATGAGCTTTCACACTATTCGTTGCAGTTCCATTCGCCAAAGCACCATTAGTGACAACAGTCAATTTTGTTGCTGCATTTGATAAATCAGGTGTGCCACTAACAAAAGTCACGATGGCTGGACTTCCGTTTGTAACGTTATTGCCGTTAATAGTTGCAGTGATATTCACATTTCCTGTTACTGTGCTTGTTAATGTTATCGTTGCATTGCCGCTTGCATCTGTCGTAACAGTTGCACTTCCAACAAATGTTCCCGTACCACTGGCTATCGCGAATATCACTGATTGATTCGCAATTGGGTTTCCGTTCGCATCAGTGATGTGAGCCTTTACACTGCTTGTTGCTGTGCCATTTGCGATAGCATTGTTTGTAACAACGCTCAATGCAGTTGTCGGAGCTGAAGTCGTTGGAGCGCCTGTTACAAACTGAACTATTGCTGGACTTCCATTTGGAATGTTGTTGCCATTCACGGTGGCAGTGATGTTTACATTGCCTGCAACTGTGCTGGTAAGTGTTATGGTTGCATTACCGCTTGCATCTGTAGTTACAGTTGCACTACCAACAAATGTCCCTGTGCCACTCGCAATTGTGAAAACAATTGTCTGATTTGCGACAGGGTTACCATTCACGTCTGTTATATGAGCTTTCACACTGTTAGTAGCTGTACCATTCGCAGTAGCTCCTGTTGTTACAACGCTCAATGCTGTAGTTGCAACCGTAGTGTTCGGGGCATTTGCCAAGAACTGAACTGTTGCCGGACTTCCATTAGGTATATTGTTGCCATTTACTTTCGCAGTAATTCCAACGCTTCCTGCTACTGTACTTGTCAATGTTATGGTTGCATTGCCATTTGCATCGGTTGTTACAGTTGCGCTGCCAACAAATGTTCCCGTGCCACTTGCAATTGCGAAAACAACCGTCTGATTAGGGACAGGATTGCCGTTCGCATCTGTGATATGGGCTTTCACACTGTTGGTTGCTGTGCCATCCGCAGCAGCATTCGTTGTGACTACACTCAATGCTGTTGTAGGGGCTGTTGTGCTTGGCGCACCCACCACAAATTGTACTGTTGCAGGACTGCCGTTTGGTATATTATTTCCGTTCACAGTTGCTGTGATATTCACACTGCCTGCCACTGTGCTGGTTAATGTTATCGTTGCATTTCCACTTGCATCTGTCGTAACGGTTGCACTGCCCACAAATGTTCCTGTGCCACTTGCTATTGTAAACACTATTGTCTGGTTTGCGACTGGGTTACCACTTGCATCAGTAATATGCGCCTTCACACTATTCGTTGCCGTCCCGTTAGCTGTTGCTCCGGTTGTCACCACACTAAGTGCAGTTGTCGGCACTGTTGTATTTGGTGCACCCACTACAAACTGTACAGTTGCTGGGCTACCGTTTGGTATATTATTTCCATTAACAGTAGCAGTAATGTTCACATTACCCGCTACTGTGCTAGTCAGTGTTATCGTTGCATTTCCGCTGGCATCTGTGGTAACGGTTGTGCTACCAACAAATGTCCCTGTGCCGCTTGCTATCGCAAATACTATTGTTTGATTAGCTACGGGATTGCCGTTAGCATCTGTGATATGTGCCTTCACGCTATTCGTTGCAGTACCATTGGCCGTTGCCCCGGTTGTTACAACGCTAAGTGCGGTTGTTGGTGCTGTTGTGCTTGGTGCTCCAACAACAAATTGAACTGTCGCAGGGCTGCCGTTTGGTATATTATTCCCGTTAACTGTTGCGGTAATGTTCACATTGCCTGCTACTGTGCTAGTCAATGTTATCGTTGCATTGCCGCTTGCGTCTGTGGTAACGGTTGTGCTACCAACAAATGTGCCTGTTCCACTCGCTATCGCAAAAACTACTGTTTGGTTTGCTACAGGGTTGCCATTGGCATCTGTGATATGGGCTTTCACACTATTAGTCGCAGTGCCGTTCGCAGTCGCTCCGGTTGTAACAACACTTAAAGCGGTTGTGGGCGCTGTAGTGCTTGGAGCGCCGACCACAAATTGAACTGTTGCAGGACTGCCGTTTGGTATATTATTTCCATTAACAGTAGCGGTAATATTTACGCTGCCTGCTACTGTGCTGGTGAGTGTTATTGTTGCGTTGCCGCTTGCGTCTGTGGTAACGGTTGTGCTACCAACAAATGTGCCTGTTCCACTCGCTATTGCAAAAACTACTGTTTGGTTTGCTACAGGGTTGCCATTGGCATCTGTGATATGGGCTTTCACACTATTAGTCGCGGTGCCGTTTGCGGTCGCTCCGGTTGTTACCACGCTCAGTGCAGTTGTTGGTGCCGTTGTGCTTGGAGCCCCCACTACAAACTGAACTGTCGCTGGACTGCCATTTGGTATATTATTTCCATTAACCGTAGCGGTAATGTTTACATTGCCCGCTACCGTACTGGTAAGTGTTATTGTTGCGTTGCCGCTTGCGTCTGTGGTAACAGTTGTGCTTCCCACAAATGTGCCCGTGCCGCTGGCTATAGCAAAAACTACTGTTTGATTTGGGACTGGATTACCACTAGCATCTGTGATATGCGCCTTTACGCTGTTCGTTGAAGTACCATCTGCGGTAGCTCCGGTTGTTACCACGCTTAGTGCAGTTGTTGGTGCCGTTGTGCTTGGAGCGCCCACCACAAACTGAACTGTCGCGGGGCTGCCGTTTGGTATATTGTTCCCACCAATAGTTGCAGTAATACTAACACTCCCCACAACTGTACTTGTCAATGTTATTATTGCATTACCACTCGCATTTGTCGTAACAGTTGCGCTACCAACAAACGTGCCTGTGCCACTTGAAATCGCGAAAACCACTGATTGATTAGCAATCGGGTTGCCGTTGGCATCTGTGATATGCGCTTGAACGCTATTGGTAGCAGTGCCGTTGGCTGTTGCTCCAGTAGTTACCACACTAAGTGCTGTTGTTGGTGCCGTTGTGCTTGGAGCGCCCACCACAAATTGAACAGTGGCCGGGCTTCCATTAGTTATATTGTTGCCCCCGATAGTTGCAGTAATATTGACGTTGCCCGCTACTGTGCTCGTGAGTGTTATTGTTGCGTTGCCACTTGCATCCGTCGTGACTGTTGCGCTGCCGACAAACGTTCCTGCGCCACTTGCAATCGCGAATACCACTGATTGATTGGCAACAGGGTTGCCATTGGCATCTGTGATATGCGCCTTCACGCTGTTCGTTGAAGCGCCATCCGCTGTCGCTCCGGTTGTTACCACGCTAAGTGCTGTTGTTGGAGCAGTCGTTGTTGGAGCACCGGCTACAAATTGTACAATTGCCGGACTTCCATTCGGGATATTGTTTCCGTTTACGGTAGCGGTGATATTTGCATTGCCAGCCACTGTACTGGTGAGTGTTATGGTTGCGTTGCCACTTGCATCTGTTGTGACTGTTGCGCTGCCGACAAATGTGCCCGTGCCGCTAGCAATTGCGAATACTATTGTTTGATTCGCAACAGGATTTCCATTTACGTCTGTGATATGCGCCTTCACACTATTGGTAGAAGTGCCGTTGGCTGTTGCCCCTGTTGTTACAACACTTAATGCAGTTGTGCTAACAGTTACATCTGGCGGACCTGCTACAAAATTCACGGTAGCTGGGCTTCCGGTAATATTAATCCCATCTATTGAAGCGGTAACCCCAACTGCACCTACCACTGTGCTTTTTAAAGTGATTACAGCGTTCCCATTTGCATCAGTGGTTACCGTATTACTACCAATTATGGTTCCTGTTCCACTTACAATTGTAAATGTAACCGTCGAGTCAGCTATTGCATTTCCATTATCGTCGGTAATATGAGCCTTTAAGCTATTTGTTGCGGTACCGTTTGCTATTGCTCCGGTTGTAACAACAGTCAGCAAGCTGGCAACAGGATCTGGAGCATCGGGAATGAAAACAACCTGTGCGGGGCTACCAAAAACAATTGGCAAGCCAATTACTTTAGCAGTTATGCTTGCTATGCCCGCTATTGTGCTTGTCAGCGTAATAACAGCATATCCATTTGCATCAGTGTTAGCGCCTACCCCACCAGAAGCTCCATTTATTGTGAAAACTACCTGTTGATTTGTTACTGGGTTTCCCAATATGTCCACAACGTGCGCCTCTACACTATTTGTTGCAGATCCATTTGCAACGGCACTATCCGTTATGATGATAAGCTTTGTGTTGGGGTTTGTAACGTCAGGAATTCCTGCAAAAGTTTCATGATGAAATGCTTTGTTTGGAGAGGCAATGCTTTGTTTAGAAAGGCCCAGAACAAACAAAAATATTCCCAGTAGCAAAGCGTAAAAATTTACGTGCAGCAGCGGGCGCATTAGTTTTGATAAAAATTTTTTATTGGGCATAGAGAAAAACATTGGATACGGAAAATTGATTTGTCGCATATTTTCTAATCATTATTCTGAGCACTCCACTAACAAATCCTAAAATAGATTCACAGACAATAAACAAGTGAAAAATAAATTTGCACAAGAGTATATTGATCGCTTGTATCATCCGTAAATTGTTAGAAATCTTTGATGTTGATTGTTGTCTGGTTGACCTACAAAAAATAGCAGGCCATTGGAGGGTGTAGAGTGGGGGCTCATGAAATGGATTTTAAAATTTTTTTGCTTTATTCATCAATTCTATCACACAATTTTTTAAAAACCCGTATGCGCATTGACTCTTAAAGCAAGGTTAAAGATATATTTTTTATAAAGACTTTAATAATAAACTGACATTTTTTTGATAATCGGGCCTTCGTTCTTTTTGTCGGGCGAAACTTTCACCATCAGTTCATTTTCAAACATATATTAACTGATTTTGATCACTTTTAGTGTGTAAAAACCTAAAATTCAACAATAAATCTTAAATATAACCGATTACCCGAAAACGACAATTCTTACAAATAAACAAGGTTTTAATCGCTTTTCTGATAAAGAGTTATAAGCCCTTTCATGGGTTGCGTTCAAAAAACATTACTTTATTTACTCATTTGACTTCGTTTTTTTAAAATTTGATTGGCGATGCATTATTTGCAGGAATCTTTTGTGCAAGCAACCAAACCGGGCTTCAGCCGCAAATGCAAAAAGAATTACACATCACCCAACTGATTTTTATTAATTCAGATACCATCGATATCAGCTTCCGGAATGATGAAAAAAAGTTTGATGTGGAAGGTGCTTATAATATCCGCTATCAATTGATCAAAAAAAGAATTGATAAAGTGCATGTGAAAGATACGGGTGAAAGGCTAACGCAGCCCAATAAGATTGCGCTGATTTATTTCAACAGTAGGGACGCAAAAGAATATAAAGATTATATCCAATACTTGCAGGAACAAGATGTTTTTACAAATGAAATGGAAGAACTGGAACTGGAAGAGCTGCAGGGCGTAAACGGATTGAAAGCGCTGCGCGTTACAGTAAGTGCCGATTAAAATAAAAATTTGAAAGCAGGAAAAAATATAGATTAAAAAAACAGATTTTATTTAGCACCCTTGTTTTTATCTTTTTAATTCACAAAAATCTCATCAACAAAAAAGCCAGCCCATATCCTCTTCTTTTTTTCTTGGTTTTTTGTCTTTAGGGTCTGGAGGTTTAATAAACTGTGGTGGAAGTTTCCCCATTGGCTCAACGATTACTTTCACGAATTTCAAATCAGTTGGTTTGAACTTACAATCATAAGAAATCAGGTAATTTGATTTTCTCAGGGTGTCTTGTGTTGGGGACACTTGATAAAGCAATCTCAAATTTTTAGAATCAGTTCCGCCCATAATACGAATGCTTTTAGGCTTGAACGCCAACGAACCAACATCCACCAATGAACTCACTGAAATATTTTGAGCCATTACAGGTTTTTTAAAAACAAGCATACACTCCAGATTTTCTTTTCTGAAGCCAATCCATTTTCCATCTCCAAAATCTGTATTTCCTTTCACCAAATCATTTAATGTTTTTCCTCCTTTGCCTTTAAAAAGCGAATCTGTTGGTTTTAGAAGGATAACTGTATCAGCTTTATACTTGGCCTTATAAAATTGAAACATTACCACATCGCTTCCATGCCAGCCTTCCTTAAATGCTCTTGCTTTCATGATCGCAGTAGTGTCGATAAATGTTTTATTGCTATAAACAAATGAGTGGATGCTGTCTGGCTCAGTACTGTCTAATGTATATCTTATCGATATTCCCGGCACATAATGTTTCAGCTTTAACTGCATCGGCGTGTCGCTGATAACCTGCGCATCATTTTGAATAATCGGAGGATTTATTTTCAAGAACATTGTATCTGTTCGCATGCCCGTTTCAACATCCAGTGCAGGATATCTTTTTCTTATTGCCTCTGCATCCGCAACACTCACCTCGCTGTTCCATATAAAAACATGGCGAAGCTCTTTAAGCGAAGCAAGTTTTTGTATATCATCTTTTTTTACTGATGTGTTTGCAAGAGAAATATTTCTTAGATGATTTAAAGAAGCCAGAGATGACAATCCAGCGCCTGTGACCTTGCTGAAAGAAATATTAAGATTGCGAAGACTGGTCAATTGCCCGATTATCTGCAGATCATTGTCTGTAACTGGCATTTTATCAAGGTTCAAAGAAACAAGCTGTTTTTTTATCTCGATCAAATCTTTTAACTGATCCGATTTATAAAAAGATGCACCATAAAAATCAACAGCAATTGCCGGAGAATTTTTTGCGATAGGATAGACGGAACGATAATTTGTATTTAATTTCTGAATGGTTTTTTCGCTCGCTGCACTAAAATCATAATTCTCTTGCTCGTCTGAAGAAGACTTGAAAATATTTTCTGCAATTGATCGAAGTGTATCGGTCGGCTCCAGTTCAGTCACCTTCAATTTGAAATTAGCTCCGCGTCTTATCCAGTTATACAAAATAGCCATTTCCTGCTCTGTCATCTGTGGCTTTCCGCTTGGCGGCATGTGTTTTTTTTCTTCTTCCGGCAAATGGATGCGCTGCAATATCAGGCTCATATTTGCATCGGTCGTATCCCACAATGCTCCATTTTTTCCGCCCTTCATCAACAGTTGCTGGGTTTCCATTACCAATTCACCCTTTGCTTTTTTGCTATTGTGGCAGCTCATGCACTTCGCTTCCAGTATGGGTTTCACCATATCAGTATAAATAACAGCTTCATCGAGAGAAACTTTTTTGTCGCTATTTCCAGCAATGGGGGCAAGCAAAAAATTATCTCCGTGGGTAATGCTTGCACCCTGATGCCCTGCAATGATCCATATAAAAGTGCTCAGCAAACTTGATACAGCTAATGAAATTTTTGTTTTATTGACTTGCTCATAAAAAATATACCATACAAAAGTCAGTAAAGAAATCAATGCTCCACTCCACTTATGCAAGGTCAATGAATCTTCATTATAGCTCGGCTCTTTAGATAGAAATACGCCCATCAATGCAGTGAGCGATGCAGTGAATGCAGTGGTGAGCAATAACCATTTGCTGATATCCTGAAATAATTCGGGAGAATGAAATTGTTTTTTCGGCGCGAGCCATACCCAACAAATGAACAATGCAAACAGCACTATTGGAAAATGAAGAAACAACGGATGGGCACGGCCCAAAACCTGAAGCAATGAAGGAACGTAAAGCCTTCCATAAAAAATTAACAGAAAGCAAAGCAGACAGTTTGCAAAAATTGTGGCACTGAATAAAATATTTTTCAATCTAATCATCTATGGCAAGGTGTAGGAGTGAATGGTGAATGGTCAATAGTGAATTGTGAGTGATGAATAATAAGTTGTCCTTATTGACAATTCACTATTCACCATTCACTACACCACTGGTTCTAATTTGTATGGATAAACATGACCTGAATTCCATTGGGCCACATACATGTTTTGATCATCGTCAATGCAAACATCATGTGGATATTGAAATGCTTTCACGGTTTGATGCATTTCTTCAGGAATGCTTCCGGAATAAGTTGGATCATTTCCCGCAAGGTTTGAAACTACTTTAAAATTTTTATCAAGTATGGTAACGAAGCCAGATGGTTCATCTGCATGAGAACTACTTTTCAAAACCGCGCTGTATAAATAATCGCCATTTATTACCGGTCTGCAAACCCAAGCACCGGGAAGTGATATAGTATTGATGAATTTGCCATCGAGTGTAAAACGCTTGAACGCATTTTGCTGGCGCGATGTAATGATGAGCGTTGGATTATTTTTTTCTCTGTGATCAACACAAATGCCGTGTGCATTCAATAAATTTTCTTCCTTATCTCCTCTTCCACCAAAATGGCGGATATAATTTCCTTTGTAATCATATTGAATGATAAAATCTTTTCCATAGCCATCTGCAACATAAATATCGCCATTGGCTGTTATCGCAGTTTCAGTCGGAACGTATTCATCGGCCTTTATGTATTGACCAGTTTCTTTCGGATAATCCAATGTCATCAACACTTTTCCATCAAGCGTTGTTTTAATAACCTGATGGCGGTTGTTATCACAAATGAACAATACCTCATGACCATTTTCATTGAACAGAGTAAGACCATGCGCACCAGGATATTCATGACCCCATGTGTTCACAAGCTTTCCTTTTTTATCGTAGAAGATGACGTTGTTTTTTGTTTCGTTCGTCAACAAAATAATTCTGCCTTTGCTATCCTGCACCATTTCATGGCAATCTTTCACTGGATACTTTGCAACATCCAACTGGCTCCATGCAGTGTTGATGCGATATTTTTTATTATTATGCCCAAGAATGATATCATCTTTTTTTGTTGAGCTGAACAAAGAAGGCAGATAAAGAAAACCAGAAGTTGCCAATGATGTTTGCTGAACGAATTTTCTACGGTTCATTTTATAATAATTATTAGGAAGGAGAAATTATATTTTAAGCAATTAATCCATTTACCACTTTGCCTGCAACGTCAGTGAGCCGATAGCGGCGTCCCTGATGTTTGAACGTGAGTTTTTCATGATCCAATCCCATCAGATAAAGAATCGTTGCATGGAAATCGTGAACATGCACAGGGTTCTTCGCAATATTATAACCGAAGTCATCTGTTTCGCCATATACGCCGGGCTTCACGCCGCCACCAGCCATCCAAACAGTGAAACAACGTGGATGATGATCGCGTCCATAATTATCAACTAACAGTTTTCCCTGACAATAATTTGTTCTACCAAATTCGCCACCCCAAATCACCAACGTTTCATCGAGCAACCCTCTTTGTTTAAGATCGGTGATCAAAGCTGCAGATGACTGATCAACATCTTTGCTTTGCCATTTTATTTGATTCGGCAAATCGCCGTGAGTATCCCAACCCTGATGATATAATTGAACAAAGCGCACACCGCTCTCTGATAATTTTCTAGCCAGCAAACAGTTTGCAGCAAAAGTGCCTGGCACCAAACACTCAGGACCATATAATTTTACGGTGTCCTCAGGTTCTTTTGACACATCGGTAATTTCAGGCACTATGGTTTGCATACGGTATGCCATTTCATATTGCTGAATTTTTGTGGCAATCTCAGGATCACCAAATTCTTTATATGAATCTTCATTGAGTTCCGCAAGCTTATCAATCATCTTTCTTCTATCCTGCCTTGTCATTGATTCTGGATCGTTCAAATACAAAACAGGGTTTTCACCACTGCTAAATTGCACGCCTTGATAAACAGAATCAAGAAACCCATTCGACCACAATTTTGAATAAACGCCTTGCCCGTTTCCTTTTCCTTTTGAAAGAAGCACACAAAAAGATGGCAAATTTTTATTTTCGCTGCCAAGGCCATAGCTTAGCCAAGAGCCCATGCTCGGGCGATTTCCCTGCTGTGCGCCTGTCTGAAAAAAAGTGAGCGCGGGATCATGGTTGATTGCTTCGGTGTATATGCTTTTTACAAAACAAATATCATCTACCACTTTTGATGTATAAGGCAAAAGTTCGCTTAACCATGCCCGTGACTGACCATATTGGTTGAATTTAAAATAGGTTCCTGCCAATGGAAATTTTGTCTGATCAGCAGTCATTCCAGTAAGCCGCTGAGTACCTCGAACGGATGGCGGCAAATCTTCACCTTGCATTTTTTGCAGCAAGGGCTTATAATCAAACAAATCAAGCTGGGAAGGTGCACCATTTTGAAATAAATAAATAATCCGTTTTGCACGAGGTGCGAAATGTGGCATTCCAATTATAGGAGATTCTTCTTCACTGCTACCTTTAAATAAATCAGGTATCAACAGCGAGCCAAGTGCAACGCTTCCCAAGCCGAGGCTCATTCTTGACAAAAACTTACGCCTGTTGATCTGAAGGCTGTGCTCAAGTATTTCTTTTTCCATTTGCTTAAAATTTTAAAGTGAATGGTCAATTGGGAATGGTGAAAAAAGCTCTCTTAAATTGCCTATTCACAACTCAGAACTCACAACTCACCACTACGTTTTCGTAATCGTTTCTTCCAAATTATAAATGGTTGTTATTATTTTCATCAGTGCAGCCGTGCTCATAATGTCCGAATTTTTCATTGTAGAATATTCCCCTGCGTCCAATGTTTTATCTGCGTTCAATTTTTTTTGCTGGAACTCCTGCAACTGATCATTGTAATAATCCTGCAAAGTTTTTAATTCCTTGTCCGAAGGCTTTCTGCAAACAATCAAGCGAAATGCTTTTGTTATTTTTTCTGCTGATGAGCTTTGCTCGGCAGAAAGTTTCTGCGCCAACACACGCGAAGCTTCAAGCACCGTTGGATCGTTCATCATTATCAATGCCTGCAAGGGTGTATTTGTTCTCGATCTTTTCACTTCGCATTGATCTCTGTTGCTCGCATCAAACATAACCATGGAGGGCGGAGGAACCGTTAGCTTGATAAATGTGTACATGCCGCGCCTATATAAGGAATCCCCATGATCTTGAATGTATGTGGCAAGTGTGCCGCGACCTGAAGTAGCACTTTCCCAAAGGCCGTGAGGCTGATATGGTTTAACGCTCGCGCCTCCTATTTTTTTGTTCAACAACCCACTGCTCGACAATACAATATCTCTAATAAACTCAGCCTGTAAGCGATTTCTTGGACCTCTTGATAAATAAATATTGTCCGGATCTTTGCTCTGTTTATCGGGAGTTGTTTTTGCGGATTGTCTATAAGTTGCAGACATTACAATTTGCTTCATTAATCTTTTTATGTCCCAACCATGATCCATAAAATCCACGGCCAGCCAATCGAGCAATTCTGGATGTGTTGGCAAATCGCCCTGCTTACCAAAGTCGCTGGATGATTTTACAATGCCCCTGCCAAAAATTTCCTGCCACATCTGATTTACAAAAACCCTTGCCGTAAGTGGGTTATTTTTGTTCACCGTCCATGCAGCTAAGCCCAGCCTATTACGTGGCAATTGTGTGGTATCGTATTTCATCACAGCAGGTAAGGAATGTGCTTGAACTTCTTTTCCATGCTGGTCATACACCCCGCGATTAAGTACATAGCTTTTTCGGGGAGTATCCAATTCGCCCATTACAGATACCATCACCCTGGCAGTGTCTTTTGTATTGATATAAGACATCAAAAAATGCCTATCGGAATCTGTTATAGCTAACCTAGGTGTTTTGGATGGTCCAGATCCAACAAGGCCTTCCAATCCTAGTTCTTTACTATTATTAAAAAATGCAAACAATGAATAATAATCCTTTTGCGAAAATGGATCATATTTGTGGTCATGGCATTGGGCACACTCGATGGTGACACCGATAATTCCCCTGCCGTATGTTTTGGTTTTATCAATACTGTACTCTACCCTATACTCTTCAGGTATTACGCCGCCCTCTTCTGTTATTTTATGGTTTCTAAGAAAGGCGGTTGCTAATGCTTGTTCTTTGGTTGCATTTGGCAACATATCGCCTGCCAATTGCCAAGTAATAAATTTATCATAAGGCATGTTTTCGTTAAATGCATGAATAACCCAATCTCTCCAAGGCCATTGTGTGCGAATATCATCATCTTGATAGCCATAACTATCTGCATAACGTGCAACATCCAACCAATGCAAAGCCATCTTTTCACCATATTGCGGCGTTGCCATCAATTGATCCACCATTTTTTCATACGCCCCATCGCTGTTGTCTTTTAAAAAATTATCCATCATTTCTAATGTGGGGGGCAAACCGGTAATATCAAGACAAACTCTTTTTAGCACGCGCTCTTTGTCGGCCTGTTCGTTGGGAGCAAGTCCTTGTTGCCCCATTTTATCAAGAATGAAATTATCAATTTCATTCTTAGGCCATGAAGTATTGGCAACAGAAGGCGGAGTCGTTTTTGCAGGCGGTACAAAAGCCCAATGTTTTTCATATTTGGCACCTTGCTCAATCCATTTCTCGAACATCTTCTTTTCACGATCAGTGAGCATGCCCAGATGAGCATCAGGCGGCGGCATCATGAATGTGATATCGGTGGAATTTATTCTCTTCAACAGTTCAGACTGACCGGGTTTTCCGGGAACGATGGCATGAGCTCCCTTCGTTTCAGTGAGTGCTGCATAAGCACTATCGGCAATGTCTAACCGAAGATGGGCTTCGCGATGAGCTGCATCAGGTCCATGGCACTTGAAACATTTATCTGATAAGATGGGCATGATATTAAAATTGAAGCTCACTTTATCAGGCAGCTTTTCTGAATGCACGCTTTTGTCGTTGTGCAGACAGGAAGAAGTGATAAGAACGGCTCCAAAAATAATCGCTATTATGGCAAGACTTTTAACTGACATCGGCGTATAAATATAAACAAAAATTCAGTTTATGCATTTTCACTCTGTAACCCTAGTTTCATGATGAAGCATTTCATTATAGAAAACCGTGTTCCACTGCAAGAATACAATTAGCAAAGTACTAATGAATTATTACAAAAAAATTGCTAACAACGCAATCGTTTTCGTAACCTTTAAAAATTAAAACCAGACAAGCTCGAAACCTGTCTGGTTTTAATAAATAATATCTCACAATTGACTATTCACTACTCACAACTAATCATTAACTGCAAAACTAAATACAAAAAATTTTAGGGCATCTCTAAAATCCAAATCCTATCAAACCAAATTTGATATCAAAAAAAATAACACGCAAAGATTTCAGAGACGCCCTCAATCAAATTAATTTTCTACTTCAACTTTTTTTATTAGCTCTCCGCTCTCAGAAAAATAAAGCATAAAATATTGTGTGAATGCATCATGATGATCTGAATCCAATGTATTTCCATCATTTATATGAACCACATATAAAGTGCTTTCTGCTGTTTCACTTTTTTTCATATCCATTACAGTCCAGGCCAAAAATCCCTTTTTGCCCATCTCATCTTGTACTGCCGCAGGCAAATTTTTTATCCATTTGATTTTCGTTTCAGTTTTTTTCCATTTACCATCTAATGAATAATAGGCAATGGATTTTTTGTTATTGTCATTGAAGGCAACAAAATAGTTGCTATCATTTTGTTTCCATTTTCCTGAAATGGCATTTGGATATTTTGCTGAGAACACATGCTGCACATTTTGCAAATCATTTGTTTTGTTTGCTGCCTGCGCAAAAAGAACATTTGCAAGAACAATTGCAACTGACATAAAAATTATTTTTTTCATTTTTTGTCGAATTAATTTTTTAAAAAATTGTTTACAAAAACATAGAAATCTTTTCGGCATTAATTAATTGAAATGCCATCTTTCATTTCATCATTCGGGTGAAGCATCAGCTTCTCTCCTGATTTTAATAAGCCTGTGATCTCAACCTTATCAGTCGTTTCATTACCTGTTGCCACATCTACTTTACAGATCTTACCTTCTCTTATTACAATCACATATTTTCTTTCTGTAGAAGTAATAACAGCAGAACGAGGAACAGTCAATGCTTCCACATTTCCCTTTGAATACAGCTTCACATTTGCATACATGCCGGGAGAAAGTCTTCCGTTCTTATTCATCACATCCATTTCTATTCTTTCAGATCTGTATTGCGCATTGATGTTGGAAGATTTGCGGGCGATATTCGCTATCATCTTTTTTCCGGGCAATGCGCTCAGGTAAAAAGAAACAGTATCATTAATATTTAAGTTGATTGCAATGGCTTCTGGAATATCAGCCTGCAACCTCAATTTGTCTTCCTGTTTCAATTCAAGCATGGGCTTTCCGTTTTTATCAGAAGAGCTCACCAATGCACCGGGATGAATATTTCTTTCAGTGATGATCCCATCAAACGGTGAGCTTACTCTTAAATAAGCAAGCATCGTTTGCTCTATTTGCCAATTTGCTTTTTCTGCATTGCATAAAGAACTATCAGAAAGCATTTTTGATTTTGCTGTGGCAAGACTTAGCGGCGCAATGGCTCCGGCTGTTTGTGAAGCTTGTTTGAGACGCTCATAATTTTCTTTACCAATTGCATAATCAGCATTTGCGCGTTCATATTTTTCTTTCGCCTGCAACATAGTTTGAATCAGTTCAGGTGCTTCCAATTCCATTAATAACTGTCCGCGTTTCACATGCGAACCGATATCAACCATCACTGATTTTACATAGCCATTTACCTTTGGAAAAATGCTCACTTCCTGATAAGCCGCCAACTGAGCAGGTAGATTTATATATTGTCCCACTCCTGCAGATTGCGCCTCCACCAATTCATAATGCGGCTTTTCGGCTACTGCTGTTTTATTTTCCGGGGCTTTTTCATTTGAGCAAGCACTGATGAGCACTGCAGATAAAATAAAAATGCTTATTGATTTTTTGTTCATGTTCTTTTTTATTTAGTTGAATCTTCAGGCATTAATGAAACTGATTTGAACGATGATTTTTGTTTTACCCAACCATAAACCAATGGAACGATAAAAAGTGCAGCGAGCGTTGATGCAGCAAGACCACCAATCACAGCGCGTCCCAATGGCGCTGATTGATCGCCTGCTTCTCCCATGCCAACTGCCATTGGGATCATGCCCGCGATCATAGCGAGGCTCGTCATTAATATTGGGCGAAGGCGCACACTCGCCGCAACAGATGCGGCTTTAAAAGGATCTTTATATTCCAATCGCAACGCTTCTGCATTTGTAACAATTAAAATTGCGTTGGCAACTGATACACCGACTGCCATAATAAGTCCCATGTAAGATTGCAGATTGAGCGTGGCACCTGTTGCAAGTAGCATGATCAGCGAACCAAGCAATACCGCAGGAATGGTAGAGAGCACGGCAACAGATAATGCGACAGATTGATAATTTGCAGCTAACAATAATAGGATCACAATAATGGCTGCTAACAATCCGCTTTGCAATGAGCCAAGTGTTTCAGTTAATAAAGATGAAAGCCCTTTTATTTCAGCAACAAGCCCTTTTGGGGGCGCTCCCATTGCATCCATTTCTTTTTGCACTGCAGTTGTTGCAGTGCCCAAATCTTTCTTATAAATATTTGCATTGATGGTAAGAAAACGGCGTGGCCCAGCGCGATCAAATTCACCCGGAAAAGAGTCAATGGAAATATCTGCAACATCAGAAAGAACAGGGCGCATTTTCCCCTGCATCACCGGAATATTTTTTAACTGATCCAACGAGTTCATCATGTATTCCGGAATCTGCACCTGTGTATTATAAGTGTATTGCTTATTATCATCGAGCCAGAGATTTTTTAATGTGAAGCGGCTCGATGCAGTTGCATCCGAAATGCTTTGCGATACGTTATCAATGCTCAATCCCATCTGTGCCATTTTCTGTCTGTCCATTTTAATAACAAGCGTAGGAAATTTCAATGGCTGTGCAACTTGAACATCTCTTAAAAAAGAAATGGTTTTCAATCTTGCCATTAATTTTTCCGAATAATTCTCGGCATCATTTATATTTTTTGATGCCACTCTTATTTCGATTGGTGTTGAAGCACCTTGTGCCATCAATTTTTCGGTAAGCTCGATTGGCTCAAAACATAAATTGACCGTTGGATATTTTTGCAGGATATTTTTTCTTAGCCTGTCTTTAAAATCATCCATGTTCACTTTATAGTTTTCCTCAAGTTGAGCTTGCAACACGGCTTCATGTGATCCACTGTTGAACACATACAAATTGCTATGTCCATAATTCGGAGAAACTGTTCCTACAAAAGCTGAAGTAATTGAAATATGTCCTTCCGCAGTAGAGTCAATCACATCCAGCACATCTTTCACCGTTCGTTCTGTTATTTCCAAACGTGTGCCGTTTGGTTCCCGAATGCGAAGTTGCAACTGTCCTGCGTTAGATTTCGGCAGCATATCTTTTCCAATAGAAACAAAACAGAACCCTGCTAAAACAAGCGCCAGAACAACATAACTCATCACAATCCATTTTCGGTTAGGCATCCACGTTTCCAGTCGTTTCATCAAACCCACTTTAAGCTTTTGAAAAAAACTATCTTCTTTTTCGCGCTCAACATCTTCTTTATTATGTGTTTTGATCTCTTCCACTTCTGTTGCATCGAGCGCCAATCCAGCATGTGCATGAAAGCCTGTATGATGGTATTGAAACATTTCTTCTTTCAATAACCAATTTGAAATAACAGGCACCAGTGTTTGTGCTGCCACATAAGAAATGATCATGGCAAAACCTATCGACAATGATAATGGAAGAAACATGGCTTTGGGAATACCGCTCATTACCAGTGATGGAGCGAATACTGCCAATATGCATAATAATATCAGCACCAACGGAAATGATATTTCAGTGCAGGCATCGAGTATCGCCTGCCTTTTTGTTTTGTTCATTTCCAAATGCTGATGGATATTTTCAATGGTGACCGTTGCCTGATCCACCAGAATGCCGATAGCTAATGCAAGACCGCTAAGTGTCATGATGTTGATGGTTTGCCCTGCAAGGTTCAACATCAATACCGCACCCAACACCGCTACAGGAATGGTGATGATTACTACAAGACTGCTTCGCCAGTCGCGCAAAAAAAGCAATACCATTAATCCGGTAAGCACTGCACCAAGAATCCCTTCCGTCATTAGGCTTTTGGCAGCGTTCATTACAAATATGCTTTGATCAAATTCATAACTGATATGAACATCATCAGGCAACAAGCTTTGCATTTCAGGCATTTCTTTGCGAAGGCCCTGAACAACATCCCAAGTTGATGCGCTTGATGTTTTTACAATTGGGAAATAAACCGAGCGCTTGCCATTCACCAAAGCATAATCCGCAACAATATCAGAAGCATCTTCAATCTTTGCGATATCTTTTGCAGTTATGGTTGTGACGCCATTTGTAGCGATTGGAATATCGCCGAAGTCTTTCACTTTTTCTTCCTGCGAATTCATTGCGGACACATACATGATGCTGTCGATTCGCACGTTTCCTGATGGAGCTACAGAATTATTTTTCCCCAACGCTTGCACCACTTGCTCTGGAGATAAATTAAATTCTCTCAATTTTTCCGGATCAACTTTTATGATTACCGATCGTGCATTGGAACCGAAAGGCGGTGGCGCAGATAATCCTGAAACCTTGCCAAACAGCGGCCGCACAAGGATTGCAGCCATATCAAATATTTCGTTGAGCGATTTTGTATTGCTGCTAAACACCAATTCACCAACGGGCAATGAAGATGCATCGAACCGAACTACTTCAGGCGGCAATGTGCCTGTGGGAAAAAAAGCCTGACATCGATTTACTTGTATGGCTACTTCCGCAGAAGCTTCTGCCATATCTGTTCCTTCATAAAAATTCAATTTGATCAATGTGAGACCTTGTATGTTTTTGCTCTCGATATTTTTTAATCCATCGATATACAAAAAATTATCCTGCATGCGCGTTGAAAAAAAACCTTCCATTTGTTTTGCAGACATGCCGCCATATTGTTGTATCACATAAATAACCGGAAGGTTCAACTTCGGAAAAATATCAATCGGTATTGTTCTAACTGCCATAATGGAAAAAAGCAGCAGACCGGTAAACAAAACCATGATAGCAACTGGTTTTTTTAAAGCTGTTTTTACCATTTATTATCTTTTTATAGATTGAATGAAAAAATCAAGATTGCCGGTTGCAGCCGCTTTATTAAGGTTCGCAACAAACCATTCATTTAATGTTTGTACATAATCTGATTGAGAAGTGTACAACACAAAAGATGCATTGGTGAGGTCAACAAGATTGATAATGCCTGCTTTGTACTGCGCTACTTTTTGCTCAAATGCATCTGATGCAGCTTGCAATTGCACGGGAAGCTCAAGCAGGTTTTTTTCAGCAACTTTCACTGAAGCATCTGCCTGCAATGCCGCAGTGCTTAATGTGAGTTTTTGTTGTTGCGTTTCATAAGCTGCAGCTTCAGTTTGATAATGCGTTACTGCAAGCCTGTCTTTTTTGCGAATGCCATTCAACAAATCATAGGTAACTGCAATGCCTATCGCATAACTAAATCTTTGATAACCCAACCCTGTTGCGAAATCTTTGTATTCATTATTATAAGCGATACTAGAGCCGCGACCCCAACCTGCCGCTGCCAACATTATTTTAGGCAGGTACAATTTCTTCACCAATGTTTCGGTTGATTTGAATAATGATTCCTGTTGCAGATAATAATCCGTCAATGGATTTTGCAGCGTATCCCTTATTGAATTAAAAGCAGCAGCATTTGCAGAAACATCTTTCTTCGCAGAAGTATCAATATTGATCTGTCCGGATATACCTGTGAAATAAGAAAGCTGTTGTTGCAATTGTATTATATCGCCAAGCCGCCTGTTGTAACTGATTTTTGTTTTTGATAATTCAGCTTTTGCCAAAGAAGAATCAACGCCAGCATTAATACCGCTTGTTGTGAGCGCATTGATAACATTATAAATAGATTCATATCTTTTTATGTTCTGTTTATCAACGTCCAACTGATATTTATTTTTCAGCAGATCGAAATAGAGTTTTCCAATTTGCCATTTTATCAAATACACTTCTTTATCAAAATCTGCCTGCTGTAATCCAGCGAAAGCTTCAGCATTTTTGCTTCTGGCATTTTTCAACCCAAAATTTACCAGCTCATATTCTGCGTATAACGATGCTATATTCCCAGAGGCGACGCTGCTGTTATTTTGTGCATTGATGGAACCAGAAACAGAAGGGATAACGCCAAGTGGCAGATAAGAACCGGGCAATGAATTTGCAGATCCTGCCGAAAGCTCATCAGTGATTGCAAATTTTGGGATGTATGCGTGCTTTGCTTCTGTAACTCCTGCTTTCGCGCTGTTTGCCAAAGCTTCCTTTTGTAGCAAAGATGGAAAATAATGTTTCGCCGAATCAACCAAATCCAATAATGAATATAACTTATCAGTTTGCGCAAAAACAGAAGTTGCACAAACAGAAAGTAACCATATTGCGATAGCGGACTTGGTTGCTTTTTTTACAAAAACAACCATAAATGAATTTAATTGGAAAAAATAATGAATGTTTAACCTATCTAACGTGTATGGTTAAACGAAGGGCGGTCCTCTAGGAGAAAAAATATCGAAAGAGTGTGTAGCAAGAGCTGAGACAATTGTGAAAAATTCCGTGCTGGCTTCAACAGTCAACGGCACAGTTATCACAACGCGATAAAAATCGCCATCGCTTTTGCCTTTATGGTGGTAGCGCTTGTCAAGACTTAAATGTGAAGGATCATAATAACTCCCAGCGTAAGTTTTTTGCTTTTCAATTTTATTAAACTCAGATACCTGTTGAACCTTTGCGGTGATATATGCTTGATGGTGAAGGAAGAAATAGAAGTTGGCAACTACATAAAATTTGTAGCTAAATTGAATAATGAGGAAAGGCAAATATGCGAAAAGAAGCGCAAGCTTAAAGCCAATCCTCTTATACCTGTTTCTTCCAGAATGCATTGTAAAAAACAAAGGGGTTAATTATGCAGTTAAAATCACTGCTCAATTTTCAAATATACAAAACCATGGGAACTATAATATTTTTGCGCAAAAAAAAACGTGTTGAGACTAAACACTACTAAAACCTATATTGTTGCCGAATCTATTTCATTCTTAACTATCGACTATTGGTCACTACTTTTTTTATCGTCCTTTCCTTTGTGCTTTTCTTTCTTTTTTTCAGTGCCGTTTCCATTTTTTAAATTAAAAAGAGAAGATATTAGTGGAATGACTGTACAAAGCGTGGTTAATATCCCGGTTATTTTTTGATAGGTCTCTTGTTGGCTGATGAAAATGAAAATGCCAATGCCAGTCAACAACAGCAGTAGCGGCGTTTTGATCATTTTCCAATAATCTTGTTTCTTTGCTCTTTCCATATTTTGCACGACATCTTTATCATCGGACATTTGGAGAATATATTCGCGAAAACTTGGTGTCATCAAGCAAAGGCGCTGATCGTCAAATTTTATTATCCCCTGATTCAAAAGACGAAGTAAGATATAGTCGGCTTTGTAGTTGGTGAAACCATCTTCAGCAAAATCATATAGAATAAATTTCTGCGTTTTATCAAGCCCATTCCATATTTGTTCATAAAAAATTTTCATCAGGTCTTTCATATAAAAAACCTTTTCGTCATTATACTTTATTAAGGCTTCTGTCTCGTATTTATAAACCGCGTTTAAATCAAGAGGCGAAGGCAATATTAAAATTGATTGAAGCGCTTTATCATTTGCATAACGTTCTGTGATTTGCCGGAAAAAGTAATTTTTATCTAAAGTGATATTATTAGGATTCTTCTTCGTTGAATAGATCAGCCATAGATCTCTCAGGAAAAGCCGCTCCGCCAAGGAACGGCTTAAATAATAACAACCAATAGATATCAGCACAAAGACCGATAATGCAAACGCTAAAAACAAACCGGGGCTGGGTGTAAGACAGGCAATGTCTGCTTCTAACAAATGAACGGAATTATAATTTGCCATATCATCCAAATTCAATTTAATAAAATGTGACGTATATCCATCTTGCAAGTTTTTATAAAGCAGCCTCGGCTCGTTCTGATCATCTTTTTCTGTTTGCCTAAAATACCAGGAACCATCACTTGCGGTGTATTGTGATCTCTGCCCGGTTAATGTAACGCTGTCCTCTGGAAAAAATAAACTATGCAGCCGAGTATAAGCCGGAGCAATTGATAAGGTATCCAGATCATTTTTATCGGGAGTTCGATAAACCACTGAAATGCCGTTAAGACTGTAAATGCCAAGTTGGAATTTCAAAAAATCCAGTTGGCCGCTATTGAATGCCTGCCTACCGCCATATTTATATTTAGCAGCGCGTTTATTTATTTCCAAGCCTCTTAATTGAATGCAGCGGGCAAGATAAAGTTGTTCATTATTCAATTCCAGGCTATGCTCCTGTCTGTAAATAAGGCAAAATATTCCTACGGCAGGAATAATGCTGATCATAAAAACGCCAATCAATATAGCCCATACATATTGCCTTAGAAAAGAGGCTTCATCATTACCAGATGATTTTTTTGTAAATGAATGATAAGACCAATAGTTCAATCCTCCTGAAATAATCTGGAAGAAAAGCAGTAGCAAAAAATTTTTATGAAAATCTGGCTGGCTAAATAAGTACAGAAAGTTAAGCGTCGCTATCATCATCAATAAATACGACAGGAGTGCTTTAAACTGAAAATTGTTTGATGTAGTGCCGAGTTCTTTAAGCTCTTCGTCTGAATATTTTTTCCTGATAAGAAAGTAAAGAAGAGCTATGCTGAAGGGAAATATAAGCGTTATAAAAAACATGATAAACTCCATCTTTGGGTAACAAAATGCTGCAACTACCCAGGCTAAAATGTAGAGAAAAAACGACATCAACATAAATCTGATCAAATGCTGGTAATAATATTTTTTTTTCTGTAAAGGATAAAGCCAATCAAAGTTTAAAGAAGGCGCCTGAAGCAGGCTTCGTCTTTTCTTAAAACATTGATTCATGATACTCGAGCCAAGTACCAAGATCAAAGAAAAAAAAGTGCAGAATGCCGTTAAGCTTATCAGGTGTTCTTCATAGCTATCCGAATCGGCATTTTTATAATAAATAAGAAGCGTATATGGGAAATCTTTTATCGGGCTCGACAGAAGCGATACCTCCCTGCCCCGCAAAGTGAGGTGATCGAGAAATATAGAGCTTCTATATTTTATGCTCTGATAAAGCTTCGATGGGTTTTCGATCCCATTGAGAAAGTTTGATAATAGCGCTCTTCCTGATTTTGAATCGTAAAGTATTTGCCCATCTCCATTTACAATACTGAAATTATAGCCTGGTGGCAATACCGGGTTGCATACCGAATGCATTTTTGATGAAAGGCCAATTAACTTAACAGGCATATACGGGCCTGGCACCATACATTTTTGATGAAATACATATTGCCAGACATCATTATTTTGGGGGTCGCTGCGCATAATAACATTGATGATATATTCACCATCTAACTTATCTAATGTTGGCTGAATAGTAAATGTGTCTGTTGCTTTGCTAAAAGTATCGTCAATGGTCAGAAAGCGCTTTTGTACAAAATCTGTAAAATATTCCCTGCCTCTCACATCCACGAGGGGCGTTTTTCCATAATTCTTTTTATATGCGCGGGTAGCTTTTGCAATTCCTAAGGAGTCAATCCAGAATAGCTGATCCAGATAAGGGTATAATACAGGATTAAAAACATCGTCAAGTTCTGAATCGTGGAGATGTCTTTCTTTGCATGTATCGGCCTCGTATGATACGAGGCCATTTAATGGGTTATCCTCGTTTTTATAATGTCTAAAATTAGGAACGCTTTGATCAAAAGATTTTAATTGCCTGCACATGGCCAAAATTTCTGATCTGAAATTGTCATTTACTTTTTCTGAAAGAATCTCAAGATTTGTTTTGTTTTTGTGAGTCTGGTTTTTGTCGAGAAATAATTTGAAGAGCAGAAAGAACAGCACAAAAGCGCCTATAAAATAAGTTGCTATCAGCAGCCTGATATCCATTGCTGTAGTTCTTTCAAGCTTGCCAAGTTTAAAAATTTTTACGATTGGAAGATATATGATGAACAGCAGCACAAGCACCGCCATAAATGTTGTGTAGCCCAAAGGGATTTCTTTATATGCTGCCGAATAATTGCTGAGGCTTATAAGTCCCGAAAGAATGATCCTTTCTTTGCCCAGTTGAAATGGATAAAGAAACAATTTATAGGGGTTGCCTTCAATCGTTACATTTTGCACATTCAGAAGGCTGAACCCACCTTTATTTTTAAAAAGGCTATCAGTTTTCACCTGATAATCTAAAGGCAGGTTAGCCGAATTATAAATAATAATATCCTGGTTCAATTTGCCATTGTTCTTTGCATCTTTTTGATCATCCGTTTTAAGATTGATATTAAGACGACAACTATCATATAACGATAGTCCGGAATTGTCAACTAATTTTCCGCGTATAAGAATAAAATCATTAAAAATATCTTTATAGTTAGATATCAGTTGATCAAGAATGGAATCAAGATTTTTTGAGAGCCCAACAATTTTTGAACAGTCTTTTTTAGTGATGGAATGTACCATATAAGTCAACTGCCACTTTCTAGTCAGTTCATCTTGGGTAAGTATGGGCTGATCTACTTTATACGAATCTTTCGAGCTGGATCCTTTCCCCATGCCAGTAAACCCATTATTTGCAAAAAAATCTGTGAGCGACTCTAAATTAATTTGTTTCCCATCCTTAGCATAGTTGCTTATCGCTTGAATATAGCCTTCGTTCCTGACCGTCAAAGCTTGCTGAATTTGTGCTAGTTCACGAAATGCACTGTGATGATATTCATTTTGTTTTTCGGGAAGAAATTTTAGATAATACAAGCTTAAAACTCCCACAATACAACCCGTGATGATAGCAAAGGATGTCAATTTAAGACGCAGAAGTTTTTTCTCAGATAGATCACTCATTGCAATAACGGCTTTAGTTCAGTAGAAATTTCGCATTTAAGTTCCTACATAATCCTCATCTCAACAATACCCTTTTAGGGGTATATGGTAAGCAAAAAAATGAATGAATATTAAATTAGAATTTTGAGAGAATGACAGCGATTTATTTTAGGAGAAAGCTTTACATATTTTATCGAAGCAAATGTTCTATTAAAGAACATTTTTTTGTTTTATTATTAAACATTTTTAATTTTGTGTAAAACTCAATCTAAAACATGTCAACATCTGTTTCACAAAAAGAAATAGGCAAAAGAATCATGGAAATGCGCAAAGCAAAAGGATGGTCGCAGGAAGAGCTTGCGCAAAACCTCGACATTCCCAGAACAGCCATTGTTCAGATTGAACAGGGCAATCGGTTTATGGATGTTCAGGAGCTGTATAGGCTTTCGATCATCCTACAATTTTCAATGGATGAATTTTTATCGAAAGAATTTCAGCCAGCACACAAAGAAGAACTAAAAGAAACAAAAGCAACGAAGCAAAAACAAGAAGAACGCATTGTTGTGCCGGAAATGAACTTGACAAAATTCAAAAATGTGCTGTTGTATATTTTGGAAAAATGCGCGGGCAAGCCCAATGTGGGCGAGACAGTTTTGTATAAGCTGCTTTATTTTTCCGATTTCAATTATTATGAATTGTATGAAGAGCATCTCTCCGGCGCTCGTTACCGCAAGCTACCATTCGGTCCGGTACCGCGTCGATTTGAGAGCATCGTGAATTCAATGATTGAAAAAGAAGAATTGAAAAAAATTAAAACGGAATATTTTGATAAAACACAAACCCGTTACATTCCGTTGGTGAAACCTGATTTAACGAAATTCCAGGCAAGCGAAAAAGAAGTGATTGATCGGGTGATTGAACAAATGAGCGACTGGAGCGCTTCGGGCATCAGCAATTATTCGCACAACGACATGCCATGGAAAGCCTCGAAGGAAGGTGATGAAATAAGTTACGAGCTTGCTTTCTACCGCAGGCCGCCCTATTCTGTAAGAGCTTATAAAGAAGACGATGAATGAGATAACCTTTGAAGAATTGGCAGAGTATAGTAAAGACCTGAAACAGTTGCTGAAGAAATTCAGGAGCCTCTCCGATGACATTGCTGAATTGAAAAAAGTTTTAACGGTAGAGCCAGACGCTGTGCCACCATTCAGTTTTCACATTGATGGGCTCGGCATAACAACTTGTGTTATTAAAGTGAAAAAGATTGCCTGCCGCTCATTAAAAGGTCGTGGCGTGAACAGCGGACTCCGATTGATTTATGCTTGGTTTGAAACAGAGCGAAGAATTGTGATGGTGGAGATTTATCATAAGAATGAAAAGGAAGTAGAGGATAGGGTGAGGATAAAGAGATATTTTAAATGAAGGGAACGTAAACGGCCAGGCTATATACCACTCAACGATACTAAATTATTTAGTAGCGTTGAGAAATTCTATATATTTATGTATTAAAAACTCAGCTATGAAAAAAGAATTGATATCAGAATTATTTACAAAGTTTGAACAAGCCTGCTATGATTATAAAGGCGTTGAATGTTGGAGCGCAAGAGAGTTGCAGGAAATTTTTGGCTATTCAGAATGGCGCAATTTTTTGAAAGTTCTAGATAAGGCAAAAGAAGCGTGCAGCAATGCCGGAGAAAAGGTAGCTAACCATTTTGTTGATATCAACAAAATGGTACGTTTAGGAAGCGGCGCTGACAGAGAAATTGAAGATATCGCACTCACACGATATGCCTGTTATCTAGTAGCACAAAATGGTGATGCTGCAAAATCGTCAATAGCTTTTGCGCAGACTTATTTTGCTGTGCAAACGCGTAAGCAAGAAATTATTGAGCAGCGTTTACTTGATGTGGCAAGAGTTGCTGCAAGAGAAAAGCTTTCAAAAGCGGAGAAAAAATTATCGGGAATTATTTATGAACGTGGCGTGGATGATAAAGGCTTTGCCATTATCCGTTCAAAGGGTGACCAAGCCTTATTTGGTGGCTTTAGCACAAATGATATGAAACGAAACCTGGGTGTGCCAAGCAGCAAGGCATTAGCAGATTTTTTGCCAACGCTCACCATCAAAGCAAAAGATTTTGCAACAGAGCTCACCAGTCATAATGTGCTTGAAAAAGATTTAAAAGGTGATGATGCGATCAGCAAAGAACATGTTGATAATAATCTTGCGGTGCGCAAAATGCTGAAGGAGCGTGGTGTGCAACCGGAAGCACTGCCTGCTGTTGAAGATGTAAAGAAAATTCAGCGAAGATTAGAAGGTGAAGAGAAGAAGATTTTGAAAGGGAAGAAATCATAAGAAGAAAGAAGATGGAAGATAGAGTGAGGATAAAGAAATATTTTAAATAATTTAGATAAACATTTACTCCATTAAACCAATTCTTTCTTTATGAGTATTGAAAAAGGAATTTCAAATAGCCAACAGAATAATAAAAAATCTGAAACTCAGCAATGGTTTAAAAAACTTATTCAAGCTGAAGAATATGTTGGCGAACTTTATTCAATAAACTATGAAACTGCAAGAGTAATTATTCACGATAGTGAAAGAAGAAAAGTTGGTGGTATTCCAAGCTTAAGTTTTTTGATTGCATCAAGAATTGACCCAGCAAATTCTAACGATATGGATTTTAAATCGGAAGATGCATCATTCATTTTGTTGCGTGTTATGGATAGTGCACCATTGCCTCAAGACAAAGAAGCCGAAAGAATAAGAGTTGAAACAGCGCAGCGAGTAAGTGGCGAAATTGAAAGGCATTGGGATGGGGACGGAGCAATGGATGCAAAGACTCGTGTCTTACTGGGATATGCTGGTGTAGAGTGTAGGATAATTGGGACTTTTTTCTTAGAGGAAAAAGCAGGAAATTCGGAGGCGCCATTAGCATTAAAGTTTGGCAGCGACATTGCAAATTATTATCCGAACAGAGGATTAAAAGTTTTCAAACCAAATGCAGCAGCACTTGAAGAAATTGTCAACTATTGCGATCCTTCAAACAAACAAGAACACCGAGACAAATACAAGAACACTGAAACAGTAAAACTTGGTTTTGTTCGCTACGCTTCAACAAACAGAAAGTATCAGCAAATAGATGATGTTCCAGTTTTTATTTATCCAGCTGACTTGTTAAGTCAAAAATCTGCATTGTTCGGAATGACACGAACAGGTAAATCTAACACAACTAAAATAATTGCTAAGTCAGTTTTTGAATTGCGAACTCCTACAAAGCGAGAGGACACGCCTTTACGAATCGGGCAAATTATTTTTGACCCAAATGGAGAATACGCCAATGAAAATGTTCAGGACAATAACTCTGCATTAAAAAATATTTGGCAACTAATTCCAAATGCAGTTAGACAAAATGAAGTGATTACATATGGCATTACCCCACACCCAAGCGACCCGAACAGAATTTTAATGTTGCTCAACTTTTATTTAGATGACAATCTTCAAATTGGCAAAGAAATTATTGATAACATACTTTCAGAAGACAGTACTACCTATATTAAGAACTTTGTACAAGTTGGCTTTGAAGCACCTGATCCAGATGACAGAAGTGCAACAACAAGACACAACAGACGAGTTATAGCTTATCGTTCTGTCTTAGCAAGAGCAGGTTTTTCAGTTCCTGCCAACCTTAGAGCAACAACCCGTGGACTTTTTAATCAGCAGCTAATTACTGCGATGCAAACAAGTACAAGCAACAATGCTCCAGAATATCAATCGGCAGCACAAATATTCTCAACCGCAAATCCAGCATGGGGACAACTTGCAAATGCTTTTGAATCATTAGATAAGTTTATGAGAGACCGTGATAGTGGATATCAAGCATTTGAATCTGCATATGTTACAAGAGCAGGTGGTTCAGGTGACAGATGGGCTGATGAAGATTTAAAAAAAATAATTGGAATATTTCAATACGCTAATGGGACAAGAAAAATTGGTAAGGCTGCCGAACAACATAGTGCAGATACAAACAATGATTATGCTCAAGACATTTACGCTCATCTTGTAGCAGGCAAACTTGTAATCATTGACCAATCAAGTGGAGAACCCGAATTGAATAAATCATCCGCTAACAGAATCATGACAAAAATTTTCAGAGAAAATCAAAGACAATTCATTCAAGGTTCGACAAGCATCCCTGAAATTTTAGTTTACATAGAAGAAGCACACAATATTTTACCTGCTGGAAATGATTTGGACCTTCTAGAAATTTGGGTGCGAACAGCAAAGGAAGGTGCAAAGTATCGTATTGGAATGGTTTACGCGACACAAGAAGTTAGCAGTATTCAAAAAAATATATTACGCAATACTTCAAACTGGTTTATTGCTCATTTGAATAACACTGATGAAACAAAAGAATTGTGCAAGTATTACGACTTTGCTGACTTTGAACCATCCATCAGACGAGCACAAGACAAAGGGTTTTTAAGAGTGAAAACTTTAAGCAACCCATTTGTAATTCCAGTTCAAGTAGATAAATTTCAAGTAGGAAAATCATGAGCTTTGAAGGAGAATTTGCAAGCTACGAACCGCTAAGACGAGTTCTTGACAGTGCTAAAGTAAAAGCCTTGCAAGACCGTTTGCGTATTCGCAAACCTGAGGAGCAAGTAGAAAACATTGAAGGTTTGTTGACACAGAAAAGTGATTTAACACAAAGTGATTTACAACCCGATTTAGTTCTTGCAATTGACGGAAGTAATCTTGCAGCGAAAGCCGTAAACGGTTTCCCTGGGGCAGAGTTCGGTTACATTACAATTGCATCCGTTTTGATTGATTTAAATCTTGTAAGAGACCTTGAAAAAAATGATTTCATTAGTCCAAAAAAATTTCGTGAGACGGAGAAAGCATCTACAATCGAAAGTGTCTTCCCAGGTTGCAATGTAATACTTGATTCGGAAAAAACCGCGAAGGCATCTTTGCGGAGAGCATTATTTGAAGAATTGAAAAGTAACACAGTTTTCACGGATGGTGAAACGTTGCTTGACACATACGAACATTTATTTCGGATTAAGAGAGGTTCAACTGAACGCCATTTACCTAAGAGCCCGATTGAAGGCTTTGAAGATGAATTTATGACTTATGATTATGGTGAATATATATGTCCGCATTCGAGCCACTCGCTATTTTCTACTGATGCACTTCGCTTACATGAGTTAATGAATTCAGGCGGCAGCAATGGAGAAATGTTTGGACAGATAATGTCAACACTTGAAAAGCTTTGGCTCATTCATATTCTAAGAGCATTTGAAAGGAAAGGTTGGTTGGCAACTCTCCGCAGAGTTGCTTTTGTAATGGATGGACCTTTAGCAGTATTCAGTACTTCCTCATGGTTGACAAAAGTTATTGAAGTTGAACTGAAACGAATTAATGATTTACAAAAGCAAATTAATGGAGAAGATTTGCTGATAATTGGGATTGAAAAGTGAGGAACTTTCTTCAATCACTTTTTGGAAATTGACACAACACAAGACGGAATCAAAGATAAGTTTCCAAGACAATCTGCTTTGCTTCTCAATGATGAATACATAAAACAAAACATAATCTTTTCCGAAAGCACAAAGCCATACGGGCAAGACACTTATTTTGGAAGAAAATTTTTTTACAAAGCAGCATCAGGACAAAAGATTGTTCCAGTAGTTGCATATTTTAATGACCACCAAAAAAACTTAGACACAGCAAGACCCGATCAATTCACACGACTTGCTGATGTCATGAATTTACTTGACCAACTTGCATCAAGCAGACATCCAAATTCTGTTTCGCCACTTATTTCTGCTCATGCAGAAGCATCTATTCCATTGAACTTAGGCAAAAGAATTTTTGAGGATATTGCGAGAGAAATCAGAGGGAGAACTAACGCATGATAGAAACACAAAAAATATTGAAAGGTTTTACAATTGCCGAAGCAAGATGGGCAAGGTTTGGACCCTACTATGCGATGTTTCCGCTTGAATTTGCGTTTGATGTTGTAGAGAAATTTTCAAAAGAAGGCGACTACATCCTTGACCCATTTGCGGGAAGGTGCAGCAGTATTTTCGCAGGAGGAGTTTTAGGAAGAAACAGTTTAGGCATTGAAATCAATCCTGTTGGTTGGCTTTACGGCTCAGTTAAACTCGAACCTGCAGATAAAGAAGAAGTGACAGACCGTTTACTTGAAATTTACGGTAAGCGAAATTATTACAGCAGAGCTGTTGAACGAATGCCAGAATTTTTCAGAATATGTTATTGCGACGAGGTTCTCAAATTTTTATTAGCGGCGCGAACACACCTTGACTGGAAAAAAAATAATGTTGATGCGACCCTCATTTCAATCATCCTGATTTACCTACACGCAAAACTTGGTGAAGGTTTATCAAATCAAATGAGAATGACAAAATCAATGGGCATGAACTACTCTGTTAAGTGGTGGAAGAAAAATAAAATGAAGACACCACCAGAGATAAACCCTTGCGATTTCATTCTTAAAAAAATTGATTGGCGTTATGAGAAAGGTAAGCCGACAATTACAGAAAGTGCCGTTGTGTTTGGTGATAGTGCAAATGAACTCAAAACCATTTCTGAAAGAGCAATTAAAAACGATATAAAATTTTCTCTGCTTTTTACTTCGCCGCCTTATTGCTCTATCACTGACTATCATGCTGATCAGTGGCTACGACTTTGGCTCTTAGGGGGAGAAGCAAATGGAAATTCGCTGAAAGAAAAATACAAGGGAAGATTTATAAACAAACAAGAGTATCACGACTTGCTTGACAATGTATTTGGGCTTTGCTCAAAGGTGATGAAGCGTAAAAGCACAGTCTATGTTCGGACAGACAAGAGAGAATTTACTTTTAATACAACTTTAGATATTTTGAAAAAATATTTTCCAAAACACAATGTCCAAGTCATCGACAAACCATTGAAGAAAGACACTAAAACACAGACAAAACTTTATGGTGACAAATCAATGAAGCCGGGGGAAGTTGATATAATTCTCACGAGAGAATAATCCTTTTGCTTAAGACATAATTGAAAAATTAAATACCTGCCCTACCTCTCACCTCAACACCCCCTCCACCCCCACCAACTGAATTCCCTGATTGAACTTCATCATCTCGTTTAATAATGCTGTATGACCAGCTCCGAAAATCACAACTATTTTTTTCTCGCTGCCGTTGAGGTTTTTGAGGATGTTTTCATAGATGATCATATTTCTGCGCCACCACTCGCTCACAAGATATGAGCCGACATGATTGCCGAGTTTTCCTGCAGGCAATAACCTGAAATAAAAATCAACACCTGCAAAATTTGCTTGCGCAGAATTTTGCCAGATCAGCATTTCACTGATTGTTGATTTTTGTATGTGTTCATTGAAAACCGTTTGCACACTATCAATCGTCTTTTGCACAAACGATAATAACGATGTTTGTCCTGCTTCATTTGCAGATTTCATCAAACTGTCAAAAGGGAAATCGGCATCGCGATAATCAACACCGTACAATGTTGATAGGTTCAAATCTTTTGCCAGCCTGAAGCCGAGCTGTTGTGTTTCATTTGCAGTAAGTGCAAGTTTTCCGGCTTTGTATTGTACAATCTGAGAATCAATTTTCGCTTGACTTTCAGGCGCGGCTTCGATAAATATTTTATCGGGAGCAAACGCTTTTAATTTGTTTACTACATCCATTACTTCTTTCTGTCGTTCTGCAGAGAGGATATCCGCATTCTTAAATTTCGCAACATCAAGACCGGGATTATCAAAATGGAAAACACCAAGCAATAAAACCTTTACTGGCTGTTTGTTTTGCGCAATGGATAAAGAAAGGGACGATAGTGCGATGAAAGTGAAAAATAATTTTCTCATAAATATTTATTTTAGGTGGGGTGAGGCTATGACGACGCATTATCAAGGTTTGTTACATGCTTATGAAGTTTTCCTGATTTTCTCTTCATTCTCTTTGTTTCACCATATTTTTTTGTCAATATAGTTTTTGTCCAAGCCTTAAATATTTTATTGGCATTTTCCTTGCATAATAAAAGCAGTCTCAAAAACCTCTAAAACTATTGTCATGAAAAAAGCCCTTTCAATTTGTTTATTCTTGCTCATTGCTTTGAGCCCGATGGCTCAGTCCATCGGTCACATCGATAAAAAGACAAAAGAATTTTATATCCATCCCGATCTGAAGACAGATTATCAGGTGTTTGGTTATCAGGTCGCCAACAACAGTAGCAAAAAAATGATCTGTTTTTCTTCGCATATTGGCGATGTGAAGGACAATTACAACAGATGTCCACTCGGATCTTATTTAGACACAGGCAAAATGAGAGTAGGTGATAAAATCCTTTACCTAAGTGTAGTAGGTAATTTTGCCAAAATGGTTTTTGTTTCAGAGAACGGTAAAAAGACAATCTTCTATCTTCCTAAATCAAGCTTTTCTTTAAAATGATTTTTTGGTAGCCTTAAAGGCTAATTGAAAAACACTAACAGTCTGGCATAACCGAAAACAGGTTCTTCCAAATAGGATTGCCATAAATAAAAAAAATATTTTGTTTATGCTGAGCGAATCAGCAAAGCGTTGTACCTTAATATCCTGTTGCTAATAAAAATTGTGGCGCATTATACCAGCTCAAGCGTCCAGCGGTTTTTTGAATCATAAGCAAGTGAACATGAAAAAAATATTATGGCTTCTTTTTGTATGCTTGGTCATTTCAAGTAATGGCCGTGCACAATTTGGTAAAATGTCAACTGCTGATAGTTTGCATTGGGATAGCATCAGACGGCTCACCGATCAGGATTATAAAAAAATGCTGGACCTGCTGCACATCGATTCTACTCGACCTGGTCCATCCGGAAACCCACAAGCACCAAATGCAGCAAATACCGATGAGTCAAAGGCATCAGATTACAAAACGCTCCCCGATCCTTTGATACTAAAAAATGGCACGCAGGTCACCAGCAAAAAAATGTGGTGGGATCAGCGGCGACCTGAAATTGTAGAGGACTTTGACAGAGAAATTTATGGCAGGGTGCCTGATAATATTCCCAAAGTAACTTGGGAAGTTGTGAGCATTACAAATGATACAAGCAATCATGTTGCAGCAATTACAAAAAAACTGATTGGCCATGTAGATAATTCTTCATGGCCTTCGATCAGTGTGAATATAGATCTCACATTAAGCACTCCAGCGAATGCAAAAGGACCGGTGCCAGTAATCATGGAATTTAGTTTTGTTTTCCCTCCGGGGTTTAAGTTTCCCCCTCCTCCGCCAGGAACGCCAATTCAACCGGGATGGCAGCAACAGCTTCTTGAAAAAGGCTGGGGATATGCTATCATAATCCCAGCTAGCTATCAAACTGATAACGGTGCCGGATTGACACAAGGCGTTATTGGTCTGTGCAACAAAGGAGCATCACGCAAGCCTGATGACTGGGGCACATTGCGGGCATGGGCATGGGGCGCCAGCCGCGCCATTGATTATTTTGAGACTGACAAATCAGTGGATGCAAAACAAATAGGCATTGAAGGTTTATCGCGTTATGGCAAGGCAACTGTTGTCACGATGGCGTATGAACCTCGCCTTGCCATAGCATTTGTCGGATCTTCCGGCGCAGGCGGCACTAAAATACTCAGGCGCGTTTTTGGTGAGCAGGTGGAGAATCTTGCTTCATCGGGCGAGTACCATTGGTTCGCTGGAAATTTTATTAAATATGCTGGTCCGTTAAAGCCAACCGATATGCCAGTTGATGCGCACGAGCTAATTGCACTATGCGCACCACGACCAGTTTTTATCAGTTCTGGTTCGCCTAAAGTAGAAGGTCAGTGGGTGGATGCTAAGGGCATGTTCCTTGGTGGCGTTTACGCAGGGCCGGTGTACAAGCTCTTGGGAAAAAAAGATTTAGGGCAAACTGAATTTCCGCCAATTGAAACGCCGTTGACAGATGGAGAAATCGCTTTTCGCCAGCATAGCGGTGGTCACACAACAGGACCAAACTGGCCGACATTTTTAAGTTGGGCCGATCGATATATAAAAACAAAATAACTAAAGGATAAGGAAAATGTCACAGGCTAACAAATAAGAGATTTATCAAAACAAATATATTTCGCTTCCTAACGTGAATGCATAACCGATTAAACTTTTACTTACAGTTAAATGCACAAAGACTTTAAACGATTATGTTGCTCTAATTTCTATAAATATGAAACAAGTTTTTTCTATTCTATTGCTGTTAATGTTGGCATCGATGATCCCAAATCTACTGATGGCTCAGATACCGGCAGATTATCCCGCTAGTTATGCAAGCAAACCACGTTTCAAAGCATTGATCTATTTTACCACGCATGCCGAAGGCCAACACGTGGATTTTGCAAAACAAGCAATTACTTTTTTTCAAAAGCTCAAATTCGGCGACGGGTTTATATTGGACACAACGCAGGATCTCTCTTTATACCCCTACGAAAAACTGAAAGAGTATCAGTTGCTGATTATGCTGGATGGTTCTCCTAATACCGACTCTGAAAGAAAAGTATTTGAACAATACATGGAGAACGGCGGTGGCTGGATGGGCTTTCATGTATCGGGATACAACGATAAAACAACCAACTGGCCGTGGTTTTTGCAGTTCCTGGGAGGCGGTGTATTTTATTGCAACAACTGGCCGCCGCAACCGGCCAAGCTCGTTATTGATCACCCCGGTCATCCTGTTACCCAAAATTTGCCAGCCACTTATATCGCGCCAGCCAGTGAATGGTACCAATGGAATCCTAGTCCGCGAAAAAATAAAGATGTAGATGTATTAATATCCCTCTCACCCGACAACTATCCTTTTGGCATCAAGGACGTTATTTATTCCGGCGATTTCCCCGTTGTATGGACGAACAAAAAATACAGAATGATTTATTTGAACATGGGTCATGGCGATGATGTTCTGAGTGATGCCACACAAAAGTTGATGATCATTAATGCGTTTAAATGGGTATTGAGCACTGACAAAAAAGGGAATCCGTTTAAGAAATAAAGGACCGAGATTATGGATGGTGATTTCTTTCAAGCAAAAATAAATATGAAAACCCTTTCTATTTTTCTATTCTTAGATTATAAAAATTAAATTCACGTTCATGCACAACCGAATACATAGCTTGTGAATAATCGGTCCGAATCAAAACCCTGAAATATAATATCAGCTTAAAATTTCTGTCAATACCTTACCACTCACATCAGTCAATCTGAACGGTCTTCCTTGTGATTCGTAAGTAAATTTTTTATGGTCAAAACCAAGCTGGTTAAGAATCGTTGCTTGTATATCAAAAGCCTCTGTTTTACCACTAACAATGCTGTAGCCAATCTGATCGGTTTCTCCATAAGATGTGCCGCCTTTGATCCCTCCTCCAGCCATCCACATGTTAAAAGCCTCGCCATGGTGATCCCGGCCTTTGAATGGCATTTGCATACCGTTCCTGTTTTCCTGCATTGGCGTGCGGCCGAATTCTGCGCCCCATACCACCAAGGTTTCATCTAACAATCCTCTTTGCTTCAAATCGAGCAATAGTGCGGTAATTGGTTTATCGACCGTTCTGCATTTATTCACCAGCCCGATGTTCACAGAGTTTGTAGCGGAATCACCATGCGCATCCCAGCCCCAATCGAACAGTTGCACGAAGCGTACACCTTTCTCCACCAATTTTCTGGCGAGCAGCACGTTGTTGGCGAAGCGCGGCTCACCGGGTTTTGTGCCATACATCTCATGGATATATGCAGGCTCGTTGCTAATGTCCATTACCTCCGGTACGGAAATCTGCATCTTATATGCCATCTCATATTGCGCAATGCGCGAAAGGATCTCTGGATCCCCGCATTCATCAAATTGTTGTTTATTTATTTTATCGATTGCATCGATTGATGCTTTGCGCAAGTCACGATCCATACCCTGCGGATCTTTTAGAAACAAAACAGGATCACCAACGCTGCGACATTGTACGCCTTGAAAAACACTTGGCAGAAAGCCGCTGCCCCAAACACTTTTACCCGCATCAGGATTATTGCCGCCTGATGTGAGCACAACAAAACCTGGTAGATTTTTATTCTCTGACCCAAGACCATACGTTGCCCAGGATCCAATGCTGGGCCTGCCTTGGCGTGCAGTACCTGTATGCATCAGCAACTGCGCTGGTGCATGATTGAACTGATCAGTGGTAACCGCATTGAGCATCGCAATCTCATCGGCAACTGTTGATAGATGAGGCAGATTATCAGAAAGCCAAAGACCACTCTGGCCACGTTGTTTAAATGCTGCCTGAGGTCCCAACATTTTCGGTACACCCCGGATGAATGCAAATTGTTTGCCTTGCAATAACGATTGCGGACAATCCTGTCCATCAAGCTTTGCAAGCTCTGGTTTGTAGCTGAATAATTCCAACTGGGAAGGAGCACCCGCCATGTGTATATAAATAACAGACTTTGCTTTTCCCGGGAACATTGGGGCGCGAGCGTGCATTGGGTCAGCGGGATCAAAAGCAATTTCGTTGCCTGTTAAATCCCCGCCGGCATTGGTATTGCAGCCGTATAATAAACTACCTAACGCCAAGGCACCGAGACCCATGGCACTTTCTTTTATGAAATGCCTGCGCGTTGTTTGATGCAGCATTTTATATTCTGCTTCTTTTCGCAAGCGATCATTATGAAGTTCTTTTTGTGTCATTGTAGATATAATTATTGACAACAATTTTTTTAAATTATCAATTTCGCACCTTAATTCTTATTCAACCATTCATCTAGGTTGAGCATTGCGTTAGCAACTACCGCCAATGCCGCAGTCTCGGGCGCAACGGGTTTTTCATTCTCTCCTAAAATTTCTTTTGCAGCTTTTTGATCAGTCTTGAATTTATCCAAAGATGCATTGTACAATTCCATTAACACATCCAATTTATTTTCAGGAATATTTTTGTACATCATCGCTTCATAACCATTTTTTATTTCAGACTTCACGTCGCTTTTGCTCGAACGTTGCATCTGCTCTGCAAAATGTCTTGACATCACCAAATATGCAGAATCATTCAATGTTGTCAAAGCCTGTAACGGTGTATTGGTTCGGATGCGGCGTATCACGCATACTTCCCTCGAAGCGCCATCGAATGTAATCATAGAAGGATATGGGGCAGACCTTTTCCAAAAAGTGTACAATGCACGCCGGTATTGGTCTTCGCCTTTGCTCAGTTCCCACTTATCATCGTTGTAAGGCGAGCGCCAAATGCCATCGGGCTGAAAGGGCATCACACTTTTGCCAAACATTTTTTTGCTCAATAAACCGCTCACAAAAAGACCCTGATCGCGCAACTGCTCACCACTCAATCGAACACGCGAACTACGGGCATAAAATAAATTGTTCGGATCTTTTTTTACCAGATCTTTTGTTGCGGTCGACTGCTGTTTATAAGTGGCAGATAGTGCCATCATCCTCAACATTTTTTTAATGCTCCAATTATCATCGTTCATGAATTGCCATGAAAGATGATCGAGCAGTTGCTGATGTGTTGGTGAGATTCCCTGTGTTCCAAAATCTTCTAAACTTTCTACGATGCCATGCCCGAAAAGTTGTTCCCACAATCGGTTAACCATCGTGCGAGATGTTAGGGGATTGCTTTTATCCGTAAGCCACATTGCAAGACCCAATCGATTCTTAGGAGCATTTGCTGGCATGGGGTTCATAATTTTAGGCACGTCGGGTGTCACCACTTTTCCCTTCACACGCCAGTTGCCGCGTTCAAAAACGTATGATGTTCTATACAGATCGCTATTGTCTTCTATCATGATCGGCGTGGTTTCTACCTTAGCTTTTATAAGTTCATTGAAATGCTGCAACGCTGTGTCATACCCTGGCTTTCCTTTGCCCGGAAAACTGTTGCCAAATTGAAACCAATCGAACGTTACACCTACTTCATTGGAATCTTTTATTATGGGATTATGAAAAGAAAAATACAAATGATGTTTGCCAACTATTGCCGGAAGTGCTGTCACACCTATTTCCCAAGATCCCTTTGTACTTTTTAATGGAATGGCTGCAAGCAATTTTCCATTCAAACTGTCCTGATAAATTTTCCATTCACCATCTTTTTTATTGGTGGAATAGCGGAAAATTATTTGGTCTTTATTGCTCAATGCAACATCGGGTAAACGGCATGAACCGTTGTTGCGGAGCATAGTCATAGATGAGGTCATGAATCCATCTTTGAATTCATCGCAAAGCCACGCATTGATCGCTGGTTGACCAGTTCTTAAAAAAGTATAAATGTCTTTTGTTCGATCAATTGGTGCATTTTTTTTCAGCCAATCCATCAGACTCAAAAGTTTTTTATTTTCAACGGAATCGTAGTCTCGCAAAAATGGATATTCCTCATTCGTATCCTCATCACGCGTGTTGTTGAAAAAAGCCAGGAAGCTATAATATTCATCGTGCCTGAAAGGATCATAAGGATGGCTATGACATTGCACGCAGTTAAAAGTTGTGCCCATCAATGCACTCCATGTGGTGTTGACGCGGTCCAAAACCGCAGCCGTTCTGAATTCTTCGTTATCAGTACCGCCTTCATCATTGGTCATCGAGTTTCGATGGAATGCGGTCGCAATATATTTCGTATCGTCAGGATCCGGCATCAGATCCCCAGCTAATTGCTCAGTCAGAAATTCGTTGTAGGGCTTGTCCTTATTGAATGCATTAATCAACCAATCACGATATTTCCAGATGTTGCGACCACGGTCGGCCTCATATCCTTTTGTGTCGGCATAGCGCGACAAATCCATCCAGAGAAGCGCCCATTTTTCACCGTAAGCGGGCGACGCGAGAAGGCTGTCCACAAGATTTTCATAGGCATTCGGCGAGTTATCGCTCAAATATTTTTTTGCAATATTTTCTGTTGGTGGCAGCCCCGTAAGATCGAGTGAAACCCTGCGCAATAAAGTGGCTTTATCTGCTTCTGGTGAAGGTTTTAATTTTTGCTCATCCAGTTTTTGAAGAATGAATTTATCAATATCGTTCACAGCCCATTCATTGTTGACATCAGGCACCGCAATGTTCTTCACTGGAATATATGCCCAGTGTGTTCCCCATTCAGCACCTTGGTTGATCCATTTTTTTAAGATGCTAATTTCTTCTTTGGATAAAGGCTCGTGCTGATAAGGCATGCGCTCTTCGGGATCTTTCGAGGAAATTCTTTTTATTAATTCGCTGCCGTTCGCGTCACCGGGAATGATGGCCTTCTTGCCAGATTTTGTTTTCCCAAGCGCTTCTTCCCTAAACAACAAACTGAAGCCAGACTGCTGTTTCACACCACCATGGCAAGTAATACATTTTTTATTGAAAATCGGCTTTATCTGTGTATTGTAATCAATCCTTGAAGAATGCGATGAAATAAAAAACACAGCAAGCGCAGCAGCAACAACAATTACGGAGAGAAATAATATTTTTTTTGAAAAAAACATAGCACAAACTTTCGGTATAAGGAATCCTTTAACGAACTAATATACGGATTATAATAAGATTGGGAAATGAAATGACAGAATCAAACATTCGAAAAAATAAAATCGCAACCGAATGGTGGTCTATATAAATTTTGACTGAAAATATTATTAGATGTTCTGACTATAACTTTTCTTGTTTTAGGAAAGAATAGGACAGTCAACCAAGGGTATTAAAAATTCGGTTGTGCATTTACGTTAGAATGACTCATTTAAGTTTAGAAAAAAACCTTTATTGCCAAACCTTCCAAAAGCATAATCAAGGCAAAGATTGGTGCGGGTAGCTTTGTTAAAGAGAACACGGAGCCCGCCGCCATAGCCTGGCTGGAAAACCTGAAATAGTTGCGTGCCATGTTCATCATTGCCAGATTGGAGACTACCAAAAATAACGCCACTCAGAAATTTATTGGCAAGAATGGGAAAGCGCAGTTCAAGCTCAGTATCGTTGAACATTGTCCCTTTGAAATATTGTGTGGTATATCCCCTTCCGCTGCGAAAAGATCCGTCTCGGGCTGTGCCGGGGAGCTCAAGATAAGGTATTGTGCCACTGAGCAGGTAAGATCCCCAATTCCAGAAAGCAAGAACTGTCTCAGGGCTCATGCTTGAAAGACTAAAATATTTCCTGAAATCTGTGGTAAGCTGCAGGGAATTTTTTGTGCTTCCAATCCACGTTTGATTAGCCCGAAAACCTGCATCAAAATAAATGCCTTTGTAAGCTCGGTTGGGATTATCGCGTGTGATATATTCTACATTAAGAAGTAACCCATTGGCAGAATAGCGATTTTGTGCAAACCCATGCTCGTTGTTATAAACTCCTGATGGAGTTAAGGTGCCCGAAGAGTCTTTATTATCAATATTTCTCCTAATCTCAAACGAAACCCCAGCCCCGACAAAAAGATCAGGGGCTATGTTTTTGTACACTTTTTCACGAAAATTAAAATAAACCGAATGAATAGGATAAACCTTTCGGGTAGGGTTGGCAAGCACAGAATCAAGACTTTTTGTACCGTTATAAGTATTCCCAATCCCAAGGCCAAAATCAGGTGACAGTGTTTTCGATATAACAAGATTGCCCTGAAAATTCAACTTATTGCCCGGTGTGAACACATTGTGGTTCAGATAAAAATAAACAATGCCCTTGGTGGTAATAGAAGCTGATGTGGCTGCAACTGAAAACAATGTATTGGGATCGCTGCCTAGCTTTTTTCCGGCAACAGCTTTTATGCCACCTTGAAGCCCAATGGTAGGGTTAGCTGCGATATTAGGCACAACGGTGATGCCCGATTTGCTGTGCGTGGAGTTGGCTTTTTTGCTTGGATGGAAAATAGCGTCCATTAGATTACCGAAATCATATTGATTTGAAAGGTTTTCGCCAGACTGTATTTGTTTTCGCTCAATAAGACGCAAAGAATCTGTTTTGAGAGAATCAACTGGTGGACCAACTTGACTATACGAGACTACAGAAACAAAAAGGAAGAAGAAAAAAAATAGGCTTCCTTTCGCTGCTATAAAGTTTTTGAGGTATAGCACGATATCATTGTCAATCCTAGAAAGTATCTGCATGCTTCGGGATTTCAGGATGCTGCGAAAATAATCCATACATCTGTCTTTAAAAAAGCATGCCACTAATAGCAATTTGATATGTAGGTTATTGCCAGCACTCGGCTGGGCAAACCATTGATTGCATTATAGCTCTCAGATGAAGCTCGTTGATGGAGACAGACTGGGCAAATTATTTCCCGCTTTTCAAAGTGACATATTTGCATATAATCTAAAAAGCAAAAAGCCCGCATTTTGCAGGCTTTCTTTATAAAAGCTTATCTTAAATGATTGATTTCAGCGGAGGGGAAGGGATTCGAACCCTTGATAGGATTTCTCCTATACACACTTTCCAGGCGTGCCAGTTCAACCACTCCTGCACCCCTCCTGAAGGGCTGCAAAAATACATGTTAGAAATCAGTTCGCGAATATTTTTTGGGCATTGGCAGTAGTGATGATAGCTACTTCTTCAACGCTGACAGACTTTAATTCTGCCAGCTTCTGAGCGATGTATATAAGATAGCTGCTCTCATTTCTTTTACCACGAAATGGAACTGGCGGCAGATATGGCGCATCTGTTTCGAGAACAATGTTCTCAAGACTAATATCTTTCAATGCTTCTGGCAAAGTAGATTTCTTATAAGTTATTACCCCGCCAATCCCCAGATAAAATCCCAATTCAACGATTTCCTTAGCAGATTCACCATCACCAGAAAAACAATGAAAAATGCCTTTCAATTTTCCGTTCTGATGTTGGCGCACTACCTGAGTACTTTCGGTTATTGATTCTCGTGAATGGATGACGATTGGCAAATCATAATGCAATGCCCATTCAATCTGTTTATGAAAAGCTTCATATTGATTTTCATCAAAGTTTCTGCCCCAATAAAAATCAAGCCCAATCTCTCCAATTGCTGCAAATTTTCTTTTTTGCAAAAGATCTTCTATCAAATTCAATTCTTCTTTAAAATTTTCTTTTACAGAACATGGATGAAGTCCAGCCATGGCAATGCATTTGCCTGGAAATTTTTTTTCGAGTGCAAGCATCGCATCGAGTGTGGAACTATCTATAGCTGGCAAATAAAATTTTTCAACGCCGGCTGCTTTGCCTCTTTGTATCACTTCGTTAATATCCTGTTCGAATTCCTTCGAGTATAAATGGCAATGGGTGTCTATAAGTTTCATTGTTGTTTTCTGAAAAAAAGTTAACCAAAATCAATTCATTTCTTAAAATGGTTATATCGTGTTATTTCGCACCGATAACCGTAAAATTCACATCAAAAAATCTGGCTGGCGAAATAAAAACCTTTCGGTTTTATAAATTACTTTTTTATTAATTAAAAAAAGTTCTACCTTTAAATCAGTTTTCATAGGGTACGGATTAAAAACGGGCCAGGGTGTCTACCCAGGCCCAATTCATTTAAAGTACAGAACGTTACAAATTTCTTCTCCATTTTTTCTCAAAAAAGAAATCATTTTACCATCTCAAAATTATAGCCTTTCTCCACAAAAAACTGTAAAGCTTTCGATAGTGCAATGCTCATTCTGCTGAATGCTTTTTCACTGTCATGAAAAACAATAATCGATCCTTGCTTTGCATTTCCAATCACATTCAATGTGCATTGATCTGGTGAAATGCTCTCATCAAAATCTCCACTCAACACATCCCACATAATAATTTTAAATCCTTTTTTTTTCAAGCATGAAATCTGAAAACTATTTATCCTTCCATAAGGCGGCCGAAAAAGATTTGAGTCAATATATTTTTCTGCTTGTTCAATATTTCTGAGATATTCCTTGTCATTTGTTTTCCATCCGTTGACATGATTTTGAGTATGGTTAGCTGTGCAATGCCCCTCTAATAAAATCCTTTTATAAATCTCTGGGTATGCCACAACATTTTTTCCAATACAAAAAAAAGTTGCCCTTGCATTGTGTTTTTTCAATTCATCCAAAACAAAAGGAGTTGCAACAGGATGCGGGCCATCATCAAACGTGATATAAATTTTTTTTTCTTCCGACGGAATATCCCAGATGCATGAAGGATACATTTTCTTTAAAAACCACGGAGTTTTTACGAGATAAAACATATTGCAAATTACAGAACATTATCTGGCAAATCAGAACGTGTTAATATGGATCACTTTCTTATTATCTCGAAATATTTTACCATGCTTGCTCACAAATTCTTGCTGACTTTTTTCATCCGTCAATATTTTGTCCATGTATTTTCTCACCTCATCATTAGGGAGAGAAACAGGATTACCAAACAACAATGCTTCATCAATATACCCTCGCAGCAACGGTTCCAATTGTCCATTGAATAAATTTACACCCGCATAAATATCGCTGCCGATTATTGTATTGCCCGACACACAAACAAACCCAACAACTGAAGTATCTGTACTTTTAAATTTTTGAAGAAAGAAATTAAAGTAGTCATCGCCTAAAAGAAAATGCTCCTTCGTTTTTTTCTTTTTCTTGCCATCCGTTTGAGGCTCACGTTCTGATAAGTATGCAAGCGTTTTATTGTTCACATTTCCTTTTTCTAATTGGCTGCCGATTTCTCTCCAAATCTGCACTTGATTTTTTGCACTATCTAGTGTTTTGCGCAAATGTGTGTTTGCAAATCCGCTGTAAATAAATTCTTTTTCTTTGTCGCTCCAGCGATCTTCTTCCACGCACATCACTGGAATATACTGATCTCTTTTTGTGGACTTTAAAATGGTATCTCGCATCACCATCCTATCTTGCCTGCCACCTGCAATCAATTCGCCGGAGTTAACATAAATTGAACTGTCAGAGTTATTATTGATGCGGAGCCAATGAACATTTTCTGTGGAAGCAGTGCCACGTTCTGTTATTGTTGCAATGCCATTTCTTATCGCGTCGCTTAACGAAATCACTTTTAATGCACCCCTCATTCCACCACTACCATTATCTTTCTGCCTGATGGGAATTATTTTAAGATTCTTGTAGGTGTAAGCACTGTCATAATCCACAAAAACTGTTTCGTAAGTGATCTGTGCGCGAACTGCGGTAGCACTTAATATCAGCAATATTGAAAATAGAAATTTCATCAATGATTGGTATCAAATGTAAAAAATAAAGACGAGATACCTACTATCGCGCAGCTTTTCAAATCTTGTATATTTGCGGCATGAGCAAAAAAATTAGAGTGCGTTTTGCGCCAAGCCCAACTGGTGGCTTACATATTGGAGGCGTTCGCACCGTGCTGTATAATTATTTGTTTGCAAAGCAGCATGGCGGCGATTTTATTTTAAGGATTGAAGACACTGACCAAACGCGTTTTGTTTCCGGTGCTGAAGAATATATTTATGAAACGCTTAGCTGGTGCGGGCTTGAGCCAGATGAAAGTCCTAAAAAAGGAGGTGCTTTCGGACCATATAGGCAGAGCGAAAGAAAAGATAGCTATCGAAAATATGCCGAGCAATTAGTGAATGAAGGCAAAGCATATTATGCATTTGATACATCAGAAGAATTAGAAACGAAAAGGAAAAACGTTGCCAATTTTCAATACAATATTGCATCAAGAATTGAGATGAAAAATTCTTTGACGCTTGATCAAGATAATGTTAAAAAATTGCTGAGTGAAAATGTTCCGCATGTAATAAGGATCAAAATGCCAACGGATGAAGAAATAAAATTCACTGACATGATCCGCGGTGAAGTTGCTTTCAATTCTTCTCAGGTTGATGACAAGGTTTTATTGAAAGCAGATGGAATGCCAACTTATCACTTGGCTGTTGTCGTGGATGATCATCTTATGCAGATCTCTCATGCTTTCCGTGGGGAAGAATGGCTACCGAGTGCACCAGTGCATATTTTATTATGGCGATATTTATTTGGTGAAGAAAACATGCCGCAATGGGCGCATCTTCCGCTGATATTAAAACCGGATGGCAATGGGAAACTCAGCAAGCGCGACGGAGACAGACTCGGTTTTCCTGTTTTTGCGATGGATTGGACGGACCCAAAATCAAATGAAAAAACAACTGGCTTTAAAGAAAGAGGTTTTCTGCCTGAAGCATTTATTAATATGCTCGCATTGCTCGGTTGGAATGAGGGCAGTGAACAGGAAATTTTTTCTTTGAAGGAATTGATTGAAAAATTTTCGATGGAGCGCGTTCATAAAGGCGGTGCAAAATTCAATTATGATAAAGCTAAATGGTTTAATCATGAATGGATAAAGAAGTTTCCGGTTGCCAGTTTTCAGTTGCCAGTTGAAATCCTATTAAAAGATAATGGAATTAATATCGACGACCCAAAAAAGTTTGAAAAAGTTTTGGAGCTTGTAAAAGACAGATGCACGTTGCTAACTGATTTTGTTCCGCAATCTTCTTTCTTTTTTCAATCTCCTGAAAGCATTGATGTATCTGCCATTCAGCCGAAATGGGATGAAAAGAAAAATCGGTTTTTTATTGAATTGATTCGTGCTTATGAATTCATTAATCCATGGCAACATGATGATCTGGAAAAAGAATTCAAAGAAATAGCCGCGGCAAGCCAGATAAAACCAGGTGATGTTCTATTGCCATTTCGCATAATGTTAGTTGGTGGAAAATTTGGTCCGGGCGTTTTTGATATCGCTGCAATTATTGGCAAAGAAGAAACCATCAAAAGAATTACGCATACACTTCAATTGTTGAAATGATATTAAACCTGTCGGGTTTTAGAAACCTACCAGATTTTTTAAAAAGCCTGTTGTATCTTTCTGTAAATAAACTGCTATGCAGAAGCACAACAGGCTTTTATATTTTTTTGCACTCATAAAATTCGCGCTTCCATTCTTTTTGCAAAATTCAGTTTACGAACCTCACCGCGATGAGTTTTTATATCTCGCAGAAGGTCGCCACATGGCATGGGGCTTTATGGAAGTGCCGCCATTGCTTTCTGTTTTTGCATGGCTCACCAATTTATTTGGCGGCAGCATGTTCTGGATAAAATTCTGGCCTTCCCTATTTGGTGCGCTCACACTTATTATTGTCGGAAAAATAACTCTTTCATTGGGCGGCAAATCATTTGCTCTTTTGCTTGTATTTTTTTCATTCATTTTTGGTGCTTATCTGCGCGTTCATTATTTATTTCAGCCAAATTTTCTGGAGATTTTTTTCTGGACGATGATTGCGTATAGCCTTGTCCGTTATATTCAAACAAAAAATAATAATTGGATCTATATTTTTGGGATAAGTGTTGGTTTGGGAATGCTTAGTAAATATTCTGTTGCATTTTTTGTTGTCAGCATTTTTCTTGGATTGCTATTGACCAAAGAGAGAAAAATATTTTCTAATAAACATTTCTATTTCGCTTCACTGATTGCCTTTATCATTTTTTTGCCAAATATTATATGGCAATACACGCACAACTTTCCAGTTGTTCACCACATGAAAGAATTACAAGAAACGCAATTGCAATATATCAGCCCTGTTGGCTTTTTGACAGACCAGCTCATGATGAATTTGGGTTGTTTTTTTGTATGGATTGCAGGATTATTATTTGTGATCTTCTCACCGAAAGCAAAACAATATAGGTTCATTGCGTGGGCTTATTTTTTTGTGATTGTGTTGTTGTTAATTGGGCATGGGAAAGGCTATTATTCGCTTGGCGCATATCCTGTTCTTTTCGCATTCGGCGCTTATCAATTGGAACAATTGACAATGACCCGTTTTAAAATAGTGCGATATGTTTGTATTGCCTTTACGCTGTTCATTGCATATTATTCTATACCGATTTTATTACCAATTTTTGAACCTGCTAAACTTGCTGGTTTCTATAAAGAAAGACATCTCGAAAAAACAGGCGCACTGAAATGGGAAGATTTAAAAAATCATCCGTTGCCTCAGGATTTTGCAGATATGCTGGGTTGGAAAACAATGGCAGAAAAAACTGCAAAAGTTTATAATAGTTTATCCCAAGAAGAAAAAAACAAGACCATTATCAAGAGTGATAATTACGGCCTGTGCGGTGCGCTGAGTTTGTATGGACCTAAAATGGGCTTACCGGAAGTATATGGTTATGATGCTTCTTTTTTATTGTGGATACCTGATACATTTAACGTAGCAAATGTTATTACTGTCGGAGAGGACATGCCAGATTCAACAAAAGACATCTTAAAATATTTCAGCAACGTTTCGGTGAAAGATGAGTTGAGTGATTCTTTTGCAAGAGAAGATGGCAGCAAAATCATTCTGTGGTTTCATTGCAATGCAGATACATTAAGCAAGTTTTTGAAAGATGAAATTGCAGAAAAGAAAAAACTTTTTAAACGATAGATGAATTACAAATCTTCATCTACTTTTGATATAGATTGTTTGCTCAATTATTTTTTATGAACAGACCTATTCGTGTGCTTGTTGCAAAAGTTGGTTTAGATGGTCACGATCGCGGCGCAAAAGTGATCGCTACTTCGCTGCGTGATGCGGGCATGGAAGTGATTTATACGGGTCTGCGCCAAACACCGGAAATGGTGGTGAACGCGGCATTGCAGGAAGATGTTGATGCGATCGGCATCAGCATTTTAAGTGGTGCGCACATGACGGTGTTCCCGAAAATAATGCAATTGATGAAAGAAAAAGAAATGGATGATGTGCTGGTGACGGGTGGCGGAATCATTCCTGCTGATGATATGAAAACTTTGAATGAAATGGGCGTTGGGAAATTATTTGCACCGGGCGCAACAACAAACGAAATTTCGGAGTACATTAAAAATTGGGTGAGGGAGCATAGAAATTTTTGATTTCTCTAAAAATAAATTCAAATTTCAGGTAGGCGCAACCGTTTTAGTTTAGAAACAATTCTTATTGCAACAATAACAACCACACAAATTATCAAATCTGTTTCACGCTCTGCGCCCGCTTTCAATAGCAGCACATAAATAATCGCTCCAATCAAGCAAGCTGTTGCGTACAATTCTCCGCGTTTTAATAAATCCGGGACTGTATTGCTTATTATATCAGCCAGCAATCCACCAAAAGTTGCGGAAATAACGCCCATCAAAACTGCATATACGCTGTTCAATCCATGTTCCAAACTTCTTTCAATTCCACCCGCAGTGAACATTCCTATACCAATTGCATCGGTAATAAATATGGTGCGCCTGAAACGAGATAAATTTTTCTTCGCTAAAGAAACTATTATCACAGCGCTCAGCACCAGCGTTAACGCGATATAATCATTAATCCAGTTAACCGGTCTTATTCCAATCAGCACATCTCTTATTGTTCCGCCACCATAAGCAGTTACAAATGCAAGAATGGTAGCGCCAAAAATATCCAGGTGAAAAGTTCTTGCTTTCAATGCGCCTGTTATAGCGAACACAAAAGTTCCTATGTAAAGTATTATATCAACCAGCTTCATGATTGAAAGTTACTCAAAAGAACATTTGCCTGCTTTATCTTCGCTCAATAAAATTCTTTCTATGCCATACCAAACATTATTGACAGAGCTTGCTGATAATATTTTCACCATCACCATCAATCGCCCTGATAAATTAAATGCGCTCAACAAAATAGTGATTGAAGAATTGAGCGAAGCAATCAATGAAATTTATACCAACACTGAAATAAAATCTGCCATCCTCACTGGCAGCGGAGCAAAAGCATTTGTTGCTGGCGCTGATATCAGTGAGTTTTTAACTCTTGATAGCAAAGGAGGTAAAGCACTTGCACAAAAAGGTCAGGAAAATGTTTTTGATAAAATTGAAAATTCTCCGAAACCAATTATTGCTGCCGTAAATGGCTTTGCACTTGGCGGTGGTTGCGAACTCGCAATGGCTTGTCATTTTCGTTTGGCGAGCGACAATGCAAAATTTGGACAGCCGGAAGTAAATCTGGGATTGATTCCCGGCTATGGCGGAACACAACGCTTAACACAATTAATTGGCAAAGGCAAAGCAATGGAATTGATCTTAACAGGGAATATGATCGATGCAAATGAAGCATTTAGATTAGGCTTGGTGAATCATGTAACAACTCCTGTAAACCTATTAGCCGAAACAAAAAAAATATTGCAAACAATCAGCAGCAAAGCACCTCTCGCCATTGCAGAAGCAATTTCGCTTATCAACCATGCTGCTTATGGAAATGAAAATGGCTTGCAGAAAGAGATCGAATCATTCGGGAAATTATTTGATACTAGTGACGCTAAAGAAGGTGCTACGGCTTTTCTTGAAAAACGAAAAGCAAGTTTTACCGGAAAATAAAAGTTGAGGATCGGAGCAGTTCAACCGTAAAAAAATATTGATGAAAAATATTCTTTTGATATTTACGCTGTGCATAGCCGTTAGTGCAAATGCAAATATTATTTTAAAAGGATCTGGCAAAGGATCAGTTTCAGTCACTTCGATGAAGGGCATCAAAGCCGGTGATACCATCGGCATCAGGGCTGGATCATATTCCGGTGGTGGCCAATTCGGCGGCCTGAACAATATTACTATCATCAACTATGGCGGTGTCGTTACATTCACAGCTCCTGTTGATTTTGGCGCACATGATGCCGACATGAACAATATTAAATGGTGCGGCACTGGCTTTAGTGGAAATGAATATGGTTTTGTTTTCGATGCGAGCGGTACCTATGGGCTTGGTCTCGTTGGTTATACAACTAATGGTGGCTTTATCTTTACAGCACGGCATTATTCATACATCAGGTTCAACCATATTTGGTTCAAAGGGATTACAGCCAATGCTTTTGATCTAAGCGGCAATCTTCCCACATACGATGGCACCACGGTTTCGCTGGGTCTGTATAAAGCCACTTTCAGTTATTGTAGAACAGACAATACAGGCGAGTTCTATCAAGGCCCTTATAAAACTCCAAACTTTGGGTTCGCCGACAGCATAGACATCAGCAATAATGTGTTCAACCAAACTTCAGGTAATGGAATGACGGTGAACAGCGAGATGACAAATTTTAATATCCATGATAATCAAATATTGTATAGCGGCTACAATGCACAGCCAAATGATGTTGGGGTGTTCTCCCTCACTGGTTTTGGACAAATCCACCACAACTATATGAAAGGGGGCAGAGGATGGCTTGCGCGTATATCTGGCTGTTCCTTTAAGCCCAACATCAGCACATTTTGGGGATACAACAATATCAAGATTGGCTCCACAACTTATGGCATGTTCGACATGCGCACAGATACTTCATGGTTTGCGCCAACCAGCAATTATTTTCAGCATTGCAATTTCAATGTAGTGAACAATACATTCGGCAACCTGACCGCCAATGATGGGAACGGGACAGGCACCGGCAATAATTATAACACGCCAGCGGCATTGTTCTATATACTTGATGGTGGCGCAACTGCTACCGTGAAAAATAATTTGGGCTTTAATTCTATCGCCGGAAACTCTGGCGGCTATGTTTGTGTAAGCTTTGCCCCAACTGGTTTTTCTCAGATAGACACGTCGAACAATATTTATTTCCCGGCATCAGATATATTGGATGTACTCAGCGATACGAACGCGAACTGTGAGGTGAAATCAGAATCACCAATCATCAGCGCTGGCATCGCCTTATCAAACATCACAACAGATTATTCAGCCAGGGCGAGGGCAAATCCGCCTGACATCGGGGCGCAGGAATATACTGGAAAGCGATCGGGCATACCGCCAATTAGGGCTATAAAAAAAACGAAGATTGAAATAAACAAGAAATTATTTTTCATTATTGTGTCTGCGCTATGTCTTTTGATTGCCTTCTTTATTCGCTCAGCAAAAATAGCAAGGAACACAAGCAGAAGTAGTTAATAATTGAACTATGAATCTTGAATCTTTGCGAGAAAATAATAGATTCAACAATGAGTGAAATTGACATGAAAGTTCGCTGTTGTTCACTACTCATAACCATTTACAAAAACAATCGACTGTCCTTTCAGTGTTTTCATTTCTGCAAGATTTCCATTTATGAAGATAGAAGAGCGATCTATTCCTTTCACAACCCAAGTTTTGAATGGCAATTTTATTTTTAGTTTTCCGCCTTGTTCTGAAAATATTTTCACTTCCGTTGCAACTCCGTTTTCTTTTTTTGCACTAATCAAAAATGCGCCTTCTGCCCTTAATGTTTTGAATGAAATATTTTTCCAATCATCCGGAACGGAAGGAAAAATTTCAATCACATCATCATGGTTTTGCAAAAGCAATTCATGAACTCCTTGTGCAAAAGCAAAATTTCCTTCCAGCGTAAACGGACGATATGTGAATGATGAATACTGTCCGCCTTTCTGATCGCCATTCAAATGAAAACTATTTGATGAACAAAAATTGCTCGCGAAGATTTGCAATTGTTTTACGGCGCTATCGGCTTCTTTCGCTCTTGCATATAATGAAGCCATCCAACTAAATGAATAACCGCACCATTGGCTGGTTCCATGGCTTTCAATATTGTGCAAAGATTTTTTGATAACGGATGTATCTTCCACATTATTTATATCGAGCAGGCACAAAGGATAGATTGCCATGAATGGCGACATGTGCCTGTGAGAAACATTCATATTTTGACTAGCTGAAACAGTCAGGCCAGTTTCGTTAATATTGAAATAAGGGAGAGCATCAATTAATAAATGCACCTTTTTATGTATTTCCACAGTTGTATCAATATCATTTAATTCATTCTGTGTTTTAAAAACATATCGGCATAGAGCAAGATCATAATTTGTGTAAGTCGGAAACCATGCTTTAATGTTATTGTCGTTAAACTCCGGGCTTGAGCTCAGCGGCAATTGATGTGTTTTTTTATCCATGATGTTGAACAAATATTCAGTCACATCATTATAATATGGTTTTAGTTTTTCATAAAAAAAATGCTTGTCCATACTATATTTCCATTGCCAATAAAAATGTTGCGCAAGCCAACATACTGTTGTCGGGCTCATGGAATATTGGATCCACCCTCCCATTTCCTTACCAGAAATAGATGTCACGCCCGGCACATTCAATCCATCAACCCCAAAATAACTTTTTGTCCATCGCTTATTTACTGCTTTGGTTTTCCATAAAAAATTTGTGTAGGATTCGGTGAGATCAAGATGATTACTTTCATAGCCGGGCCAATAGCTTAACTGTGTGTTCAGGTCATTATGAATATCCCCTTTCCATGGCGGAAGATTTCCATTGTCAGCAGTCCAGATTGCCTGTAATGAAATAGGTGGCGTGTTGCTTCTCGCAACACAACCGAACTTATACATTTCGAGATAATATTGTTTCTCCAATAATTTATCAGGGATTGAAACAGAAGAACGATCCCAGAAATTTTTCCACCATGCAATATGAGATGGCCAGCCAGTGGGGTTTTTTGAAGAAGGATTCAATTCGGGCAGCGTTGCATGTTTATTAACGGTTATTGTCCATTCGCCAATAAAATTTGTTGCAGAAAATTTTTTCCATTTTATCAGCACTTCATAATAATTTCCATTCCATGTTGGCTGATGATATAAAATGCTATTTGCTGTTTTTGTGATTGTCCCATTTGAATATCCCAATTGTTCAAGCCCTTGCCCTTCTACACTATTTCCCGTTGAATTATTTTTTTCGGAACGATATGCAGGAATTCTTAACACTGGAATAATATCATCAAAAGAAAAATCTTTTTGGGGAAGATTTTCAAAACCAAAATAACCAACCTGATTTGTTGCGTGAACATAATTGTGAAACAACACGCCGTTTTCAAACTTCACAGTTCCTAATGCTTGTTGAATATCCAATCCGCTCGAAACTATCTTACCAAATTTTCTCAAATCAAATTCCAATGCAGCTCCGGGAATTTTTGTAGGGGCGGGATATTTCTCATAAGGTTCATCACCTAATTTTTGAACAGTGTCGTATTGGTTTTTCTTCACCTGTTCAACCACCCATGAAAATTTTAGCTTATTGATTTCAGGCATTGGTCTATCATCCCAAAGATCTACCCTGTCGAGCGAAAGTCTTACCATATCTCCTTTTTGCCAGACCAACACACCAAGCCAGCCATTGCCCAATGGAATGCCTTCGTCCCATCTTTTTGCAAGAGAATCAAAAACAAGATTGTGTTCTGGTTTCGGTTGTGCGAAACCGTTTGAAAGTAAAAAAGAAAAAATAGCTAGAAAAAGAAATTTTCTCGCCATAATAAAATTATTTTTTAACAGGAGGTGCTTTTAATATCACTGTGTCATCCGGCAAAAAAGGCATAGTATATCCGCCTGAATCAATGGCTGTTTTTGGAAAAGTTTTCTTTAATTCAATCCAATTGTCTTTATTAATATTTGTTTGGAAAAGATAAAGCGATTGGAGGCTTTTCAAATCCTTTAACTGCATTATTCCTGCGGCTGTAATTTTTGTACCAACTACATTTAATGAACGCAACTGTTTCAAATCTTTCAGATAAGCCAACCCTTTATCTGTAATATTTGTATGGGCTAATTCCAGTTTAATAAGATTATTGCATTGACCTAAAATAGCAAGACCTGAATCAGTGATTTTTATATCATTTAAATTCAACCAAATCAGTTGCTTTTTTATCGGCAATAGCAATGAAAAATCTTTGTCAGAAATATTTGTGGCTGTCACAAAATTTGCAAACAGATAATTATTTTTTTGTGCTATCGGTGCTATTACTATCCCTTTATCTTTAAGCTTCTGCAATGCAGATTCATCTGCTTTTTCAACAGGTGTTTGTGGCACATCCAGATCTGGTTTTTTTTCTATTGACTCCTTTTGCAAAGCCACTAACGCAGATTTAATTTTTTCAGGTTGTGAAATTTCTTTTACTTTTTTTGAAAAGCTGGTGCCATTATCAACCCACCATTTTAATAATGCAATCTCCGCTTCGCTCAGTTGAGGTTTTTCTTTTGGGGCCATGTGGTGCTCATCTTCTGCAGGAAGACTAATCCGTTTTATCAATTCGCTTTCTGTAGGTTTATTTGGGATAATCACCACACCATCTTTGCCGCCCTTCAAAATACCCACGGAGTCGTCTAACCGAAGTTTTCCTTTTTGTTTTGTCGAGCCATGACATGAATAACATTTCACCTGAAAGATTGGCTTCACTACGTCATTATAAATCAAAGCTTCCTGTACGTTCGCAATAGGTTTTCTTTTAAACACGACTGTTGTATCACTGCTAAAAACATTTTGCAGTGGCTGCGTTAAGTAATCACTTCCATGTGTTAATGAACCGCCAAGATGACCTGTTATGAATATGAGCACAAACATCAAAAACGTGAGTGGCAATTGCCATTTTAGCAAAGAAGTTTTTTTGTGCAAATAATAAGTAACTATAGAAACAACCGCAACGCTGATCCCCATCCATTGGTGGAAGTTCACAGCATCTTCATCATAATCTCCAGTTTGAGACAATATATAACCTGTGATGCATGCAACAACCGCGCTGATTGCGCCCAGCAACAAAGTAATATTGATTGCAGGTTGAAGATGCGCATATTTTTCTTTTCTGGACTGCCACAAAAACAAACACGCAAGCAATAAAATACCTATAGGTAGATGAACTAAAACAGGATGAAGATGGCCAAGGAGTTGAAGCATAAGAAAGCTGTGAGTTTTGAGCTGTGAGCTACGAGCAAAACATTATTATTTATTTAATTTATTCATAAAATGTAAGCCCTAAAAAATGATTTTATTATTTGTACATCTCGTATCCAATATCCCGCATCTCTTATCCAATTCTACAAATATCTCTTCCTCAACAACTGCATCATGTGTACATTGATCGCCCACTGATCGGCAACAGGCTGAATGGTATAAGGCAATGCGGGCATATAATGCGGCGGACCAAATTCAGTCAATACTGTAAGTCTCTCACCATTTTTCTTTTTTTGTTCTACTACTTTGTCCCACCAAGTGAAATGTGCCTTCAATGCATCATCCCATTCGGGCGCACGAGGATCGTTTACTTGTGGTCCTTCGGGATGTCCGATGCGGGCATGAATATGATCTACTCTTTGCAAAACCATATCAACAGTTTCCTGTTGATCATGCAGTAAGCTTTCATGCACATTGCACCAATGAGAAATATCAAGTGTAATGCGCAAGCCTGGAATCTTTTCTATAAAATTTCTTGCAATGGGCGCAGCATATAACATTCTTGAACGATGCGTTTCATGGCAAATTTTAATGCCTGTTTCTTTTGCCAATTGCATCGTGTAGTCAATCAGCTTTCTATTATCATCAAAAGAAAAATAATCTCTACCGGAATGACAGTTGATGTACAAAGGTTTTTGAATATCATTCTTCGCAGCCGCATCAATCATTTTTTTGAAAGCTTCAAAATGCTCTTTAAAATCCGATTGATATCCCGCGCATAAAAAACCAACTTCAAGCTGATATTTTTTTAATGCTGCAAATAATTCATCATGATCTTTTTGTTCGCTCTGCCACCAAATCTCAATGCCATCGTAGCCATCATGTTTTACCTTGGCGCAATACTCATCAATGGTTCCAGGAAAGCCCCAATTGGTAGCCATGATTTTAAGATCAAAATTGCTGCTCATAAAAGTTGGTTTATTTGTTGATGCGAATATATCCAATGAAGATAATAATAGTGCAGTGCTTGTGGTTGCTGATGCCTGAATAAAATTTCTTCTTTTCATATTTTTGTTTTCTATGTTCTCCGTGCTGAAGCACGGAGCTAGTAAGCAGTCCTTGTCAACCGAGGCAGACAATTCCTACAGCTAAGTACATAATTATATTTTAACTCCAATCGAAATCCACTTCTTGTCCGTCAAGTTTCCATTTTGATGGCAACAAATTTGTTAACCAATCAAGTGGTTCTGCATTAGGTTGTGGCTTTGCTGCTTCAGCAAAACTTTTTTTGATGAATTGTTTTTGCTCTTCGCCAATTGCATCTGGCTGTGCCGAAATAAATAATGGCGCACTGCTCTCAGCAAGTAATTGCATCCACTGCTTATTTTTTTCCCATGGTACTTTATTGGTGATGCCCACACAATCTCCATCGGCTTCATAAAAAGTTTTATGTTGAATCATGCGAAAGCCCAACGTGTTCACGCCCATCTTTCTGGTGCGATCCCATTCATTGCCACTTGTGTCATCGCCAATGCGATTAAGCTCAAACAAACCTGCGGATAAATGGCTTACCGTGTTGCAGCCGATAATATAAGTTTCGCCTGCGGCTTCGCGGATTGATCTGTACAAATTCAAAATAATTTCTGCATTCGTTTTAGTAACATCATTAAAATGCCAGTTCGATTCTGTGATATCATCCGTCATCTCAAAGCCCCAGCGAGCAAGTATGTCATACGTTGTAAAATCATGTTTCACCATTTCATAACCCCAATCCTTATACGTAATTAAATAATTTTTTACGCGATGGAGATTTTCTTCAATCGTTGGATCAAGAAAAGTATTTTTTGGATCATCACGACCTTTGATTACTGGCATTAATAAATTCGGCTTTTCATCATGCCTTGCACACAGCGGGCGTGTCCATAATCCAGGCCGCATGCCGAGCTTTTTTATTTGATCAGCTAGCTTGCCCATATCAGCAAACTTGCTGTTTGATTTTGCAAAATCATCGCCCCAGCAACAATCATCGGGCATAAGCGGCGACTTGATTGCCCAGCCGGCATCAATAACAGAAAAAGGTTTATTAGATGAATCAGTAACAAGCGAAGACATTAATGAGGTATGCTGAAGAATTAGATCGGCGGAATTATTTCCGTAAGCAAAATACCAATCGTTGATGCCGTAAACAGGTTGAGAAACTGTTCGCGGTTTATCGCACATCATTTTGCAAAAACGCCGTGCGGTTGCAAACACATTTTCATTCGCTTCATCTTTTGTAGTGATGATATCTGCACAACGCAATTTTCTTTGACCAAGTTGCACACCATTGCCTCCCGTTTTTGTATCTAATGACAAACTCAATTTATCTTCATTTGCCTGCCAATAACAAATAGTGTTGCAACCTGTTTTTACGCCAAAACAATTTGTGCGGTTATCATCATGTTCAATAACATACCAAGGCATTTTTGCCGTTGCGTCAACTGACTTCCATTGAAGATCTCCATAACTCCGCTCCCAATGATCGCCGAGCAATTGTGCCGTTTTAGCAAATTCATGCTGCCATGAAATTTTGATTGTTTTTAATGCAATGGTTGGAGATTGAACATGCACTGAAATAATATCAGCCATTGGTTTCAATTCAACAACAACATCTTTATATGCCCATTTATTTTTATCAGATGATTGCAAATCAAACCAACCAATATCCGTTTGAACAGATACCGAATCAGGTAATTTTATTAAATGATTTTTTTTGCCTTCTGCTTTTGTGTAAGAAGAAATTATTAATCCCCCGAATGATGCCCCCGATAAACGAATGAAATTTCTGCGATGCACTAAAAATATTTTATAGTATGAAGTTCTTATGCAACAATTTCATTTATCACTCTTCCGCTCACATCTGTTAATCTAAATGGACGGCCCTGAAATTGGTACGTGAATTTTTCATGATTAAACCCAAGCTGATTAAGAATTGTGGCTTGAATATCAAAAGGAACCACTTTCCCACTGATGCCTGTGTAGCCAATTTCGTCCGTTTGGCCATAGCTTGTGCCTTTTTTAATTCCGCCGCCCGCCATCCACATCGTGAATGCTTCCGTGTGATGATCTCTTCCTTTAAAAGGCAGTTGTGTACCGTCTCGGTTTTCCTGCATGGGTGTTCTTCCAAATTCGCCGCCCCATAGCACCAATGTTTGTTCGAGTAATCCTCTTTGTTTTAAATCGAGTATCAATGCTGTGATTGATTTGTCGATGGTTCTGCATTTATTGATCAAACCAATATCAACTGCATTTGCGGGATCAGTTCCATGGCTGTCCCAACCCCAATCGAACAACTGCACAAAGCGAACACCTTTCTCCACCAATTTTCTTGCAAGCAAAATATTATTTGCAAAGCAAGCCTGATTTGGTTTTGTGCCATACATATCGTGAATGTATTGCGGCTCATCATTAATGTTCATCACTTCAGGAACTGAGATCTGCATCTTATATGCCATTTCATATTGCGATATTCTCGAAAGAATTTCTGGATCTTTAAACTCTTTATATTCTTCCTGATTCACTTCATTAATCGCATCAATAGATGCTTTTCTTAAATCACGATCCATCCCTTCCGGATCTTTTATGAATAAAACAGGATCGCCTTCTGAACGACATTGAACACCTTGATACACGCTCGGCAGAAAGCCGCTGCCCCACACGCTTTTGCCGGCATCAGGAAATCTTCCGCCGCTTGTCAGCACCACAAATCCCGGCAGGTTTTGGTTCTCTGTTCCCAATCCATAAGTCGCCCACGAACCGATACTTGGTCTCCCTAAACGTGGAGTGCCCGTATGCATTAAAAGCTGTGCTGGCGCATGATTGAACTGATCTGTGGAACATGCTTTCAAAAAACTGATTTCGTCTGCAATGCTAGCGAGATGCGGCATGTAATCAGAAATCCATGCACCTGATTCACCGCGTTGTTTGAAATTTGCCTGCGGTCCCAACATTTTTGGGACACCCCGTATGAACGCAAATTTTTTGCCTTCTAATAATGATTGCGGACAAAGCTGTCCGTCTAATTTCATTAGGTCTGGCTTAAAATCAAATAATTCTAATTGTGATGGAGCTCCTGCCATGTGCAGATAAATAATCGACTTTGCTTTGCCAGGGAACATGGGCATCTTTGGCATTAGGGGATGTGCGGGATCAAAAAGCGTTTGTGCATAGTCGTTAGAAGAGCCAAGCCCGCATCCACCAAGCAAAGAACCCAACGCAAGAGCGCCGAAGCCCATTGCGCTTTCTTTTAAAAAATGCCGGCGCGAAAAAAAATGAGCCGTCTTTTCCTGCGCCTCTTTTAGCAACCGCTGATTATTTAATTCTTCTGTTGTCATGAATATTTCCTTTGTCTGAACCTTGATTTTAACCTGATTTATCTGATTCTGCTGATATGAAATTTTAAATCAGATTAATAAGTCTAATAAGGTTAAAATCGTGGTTCAGTTCTTTGTTATCAGTTCATCCAAATTTAGCATCGCATTTGCAACCACCACCAATGCTGCTGTTTCAGCATTGTTATGATCATTCTGCTCACCAATTATTTCACAGGTCTTGTCTTTATCAGCTTTCATTTTTGAATACGCGTCATCATACAATTTTTTCAAAGCATTCAATTTAGCGGACGAAATTGGTTTGTTCAACGCCAGTTCATATCCTCTGGTAATTTGCTTTGATACATCATTGCCTGCTTCTTTTTGCATCCGGTAAGCAAAATGCCTTGCCATATTGAGAAACGCAGAGTCATTGAGCGTGACCAATGCTTGTAAAGGCGTATTGGTGCGGATACGCCTTGCCGTACACACTTCACGTGAAGTTGCATCGAACGTTATCATGGAAGGATATCCGGCAGTGCGTTTCCAATAAGTGTACACTCCGCGCCTGTATTGATTTTCGCCCGCACTTGTTTCCCAATATTCGCCACTATATGGAGAGAGCCAAATGCCATCTGGTTGAAAAGGATATACACTTGGCCCGAACATTTTTTCGCTGAGCACACCACTGATCGAGAGCGACTGATCGCGAACCTGTTCTGCGGATAGGCGTACCCGTGAGCCCCTTTCATAAAATTTATTGAATTGATCTTTTTCAACCATTTCATCCGTTGCCCTCGAATCTTGCCTGTAAGTTGCCGACATCACTATTTCTTTCAATAATTTTTTGATGCTCCATTGATAATCGTTCATCAATTTATAAGAAAGATAATCGAGCAGTTCTTTATGTGTAGGCGGGATTCCCTGTGTGCCGAGATCTTCCAATGTTTCTGCCAATCCCGTTCCGAACAATTGCTCCCACAAACGATTTACAATCGTTCTTGATGTCAAAGGATTTTGTTTGTCTGTGAGCCACATTGCCAATCCAAGTCGATTATGTGGCGCACCTGCGGGCATTTTATTTAATGAATGTGGCACATCTGGTTGCACAACATCACCCTTCACGAGCCAGTTGCCTCTTTCAAAAACATTCGATGTGCGATGCATATATGAAGGATTGTCCATCATCACAGGCGTTGTTGGCACATCAGCAATAAGCAATTTCCAATACGCATTTTTCATTGCTGCATAATCAGCTTTCTCTTTGCCTGGAAATTCTTGCGTGAAATAAAGCCAATCGATCATTGCACCGACATCAGTTGGCGTTTTTAATTTATTATTCTCATAAGTGAAAAAGAGGGAATGAATTCCATTCATTCGTTTAATATCTGTTTCTGCAATTTGCCAATCAGTATTTTTTGTTTTATTCAGATTGATGGAAGCAAGCAATGGGCCATCTGCATCATCTGCATGAATCTGCCATACACCACCATCAGCTTTGCCGCTAAAGCGATAGATAAGATGATTGTTATTTGTAAGCTCCACATTTTTTAAACGACAAACAGCATGATTTCGGAATGCCGCCCACTTCGTATCAGCAATCGCGCTATTAATGAAGCTATCACATCTCAATGAATTGTAAGAAGGCTGCCATGTTTTTAAAAACCAATAAACTTCCGCAGCTTTTTGTGTCGAAACATTTTTCGTGACCCACTCAATTAATTTATTCAGCTCATTTTTTGCGGAATCATTATAAGTGCGCAATAAAGGATAATCAGCATAAGAATCTTCATCCCTCGTGTCATTATAAAACGCCATGAATTTATAATACTCATCATGTTTAAATGGATCATAGGGATGACTATGGCACTGCACACAAGCAAAAGTAGTTCCCATCAATGCTTCCCAAGTTGTGTTCACACGGTCAAGCACAGCCGCAGTTCTGAATTCTTCATTATCCGTTCCACCTTCATCATTTGTCATGCTGTTGCGCTGAAACGCAGTAGCAATATATTGCGCGTCTGTTGGGTTGGGTAACAAATCCCCGGCGATCTGTTCTGTTAAGAATTTATTATATGGTTCATCGTTATTAAATGCATTGATGAGCCAATCCCGATATCGCCAAATACTTCTGCCGCCATCTTTCTCATAGCCTTTTGTATCTGCATACCTTGCCAGATCAAGCCACATGGAAGTCCAGCGCTCACCATAATGTTTTGAAGCGAGCAGTGAGTCAACAAGGTTTTCATAAGCAGCATCGCTCTTATCATTCAAAAACTTTTGGGATAAATTTTCTGGAGCAGGCATGCCAATCAAATCGAGGCTTACCCTCCTTAATAAAGTTGCTTTATCTGCTTCAGGTGATGGTGATAATTTTTCCTGTTTTAATTTATCGTAGATAAAATAATCAATATCATTTTTTGCCCAATCAATTTTTTTTGCAGGAATTAAACCAAACAAAGATGATTTTGGCTTTGGCGCCTCAACAGGTTTCACTGCAACATAAGCCCAATGATCGCCCCACTGGGCACCTTCTTTAATCCATTTTTTTAAGATTTCGATTTCATCTTTTGATAATGCTTCATGTTTGTAAGGCATTCTCTCTTCAGGATCTTTCACTGTGAGCCTGCGGATCATTTCACTATGTTCAGGATCGCCGGGAATGATTGCAGGTTTGCCCGATTCATTTTTTTCCAATGCTTCTGAACGGAACAACAGACTAAAGCCCGCTTTGCGGCGAACACCACCATGACAAGTGATACATTTTTTATTGAAGATGGGTTTTACCTGCGCGTTGAAATCGACAGTTTGTCTGCGCATGCTGAATGTGAGAAATACGATAATTACAAGAAGAACAATCGTTGCCAACCACCATTTTTTATTTAGTTGAAACCCTTTCATTGACAGCAATTAATAAGTGTCTAAGTTACAGTTTTTCTAGAGAAGATCTTGGATGCAAGGCTTTCCATTAAAAAGAAGAGGTGACGCCTTATTTTTAAAGCGTCACCTCATTTTCTATAAATATTTGCTATTCTTTCTCAATCAATCCTTCATCAATCAAATAAGCTGACGCTTCGCTTAAAACTGGTTTTGCTTTTGCATCAATAAAAATAATATCAAAACCATTTGCTTCTGTTGATTCAAAAGTTAAGATGCGCTTTTTTCCGATTGTGGTGCCGACAATTTCTTTAATCACGTTGCCATCTTTCTTTAACTGAACAATGAATTTTTTTATTCTTTGACCAAACTGTATCGGTTCTTTCAAAACAATACAATTTATTTTTTTTATAGAACCGAACCTGATTTTGTAATTGTTGTCATAAGCTGCGGCAAATTTTTTGCTGAAGACTGCTTTTGTAAAACTTTCATCGCGCAAATTTTTAAACCCAACAAGCGCAGCAGAATCATGTTCATTAATCAATCCTCTTTTATCTGGTGGCACATTCAATAATAACGCAGATCCTCTGCCGGCTGATTTTAAATACAACTGAAATAATTGTTCTGGCGTTTTCACTTTATCATCTTCTTGCTGATGATAGAACCATCCTGGCCTTATACTCACATCACATTCTGCGGGGATCCAATTTTTTCCATTTTCATTTCCTTGATTCAAAGTGTCCTGAGAAGGCGCACCTGCGCCTCTCGTAAAGGAAGCAGTGTCTAATAAATCCCAATTTGTTTTTCCAGCAAATCCATTTTCATTTCCAACCCACCTGATGTCTGGCCCAATATCGCTGAACACAACAGTGTTCGGTGCAATGGTGCGCAATGTTTTTTCAAATCTTCCAAAATCATACACTTGTTTTTTCCCATTCGGGCCTTCGCCATTCGCCCCATCCCACCAAAATTCAAAAAATGGCCCATAGTTCTGTACAATTTCTTTCATCATATTTACATATACATCATTGTAAGCAGCGGTTCCATAAGCTGGATGATTTCTATCCCACGGAGACAAGTACACGCCCATTTTTAATCCATATTCATTGCATGCATTTCTCAGCTCGCGAAGCACGTCGCCTTTTCCATCTTTCCATTTGCTCTGGGCAACAGTATGTGTTGAATATTTGCTCGGCCACAAACAAAAACCATCATGATGCTTTGCGGTGATCATAATCCCTTTTGCTCCCGCAGCTTTTGCAATGCGGCACCATTGGCGGCAATCTAATGCAGTAGGATTAAAGACTTCTTCATGCTCAGTCCCCTTTCCCCATTCTAAATCAGTGAAAGTGTTTGGCCCAAAATGAATAAACAAATAAAATTCCATATTGCTCCATTGCAATTGCCTCGCGGAAGGAAGCGGACCAAATGGCTGAACAGTTTGAGCATTGGCAAAAAAATAAATGCTAAAGCAAAAAACAAAAAATAATATTGATTTTTTCATTGGAAAAATTATTGTGATTAAGTTATCAAATATGAACGGTCGGCAATGTGCCAACCGTTGCAAAGAACATTCATTTTTACGAAAAAAATAAAATCATATAATGCCACCCATTAATGGATCACTGATTGACTCTTTGCCAGTTTCAACACGACCGGCATATCTTCTTTCAAAATTATTATTACCATTTGTTTTTACTGTGAAATCGTACCAGCCAAAACTCTTGCTAAGATCCAAAACTATTTTCTGTTCTTGCTTTGCTGCAATCGTTTTTGTGATGCTCGCATTTTTATAAGCATTATCAGTAATCTCTATACTGTTTTGCGAAGCATCATTGTTTTTAATCTTCAATTCAACATTTCCAGAAAGATTTCTTCCATTTGAATCAGTATGATAGCCACATGAAATATCAACAGCAGGCTGATTCGCATCTCCTTTAAATTCTCTGAAAAAACCATTTGGTCCATAAACTTTTGCATGATAAATTCCATTCTCAAATTCATTCACGTTCCAAGAATTTTTTAAGCTATTCCCAGGAGAAACTGCATAAGAAGAAAATTTTCCATACTCATTTCCCTGAACATAAATATTAAATGGTGATCCGGAAGATCTCTCTTTGAAAATTTCTTTGCCTGCTTTCATTTCAATATCAAAAGTCTTTTTATCATCGCTCAATTTTCCTTCAGCATAAAGTTCATAAGGCAACGCGCAAGATGGTTTTGTTCCTTTTTCTTGTTTCGGCATATATGGCGATTCATGTCCACGATTATTAATCTGTTCAATTTCTGCACTCGTTAATTTTTTAAAATTGCTGGGAACATTTTTGAATTTTGCTTTGTGGATGCTTTCAATAAAAGGATCTTTAGCAAGAAATGGAAGCACATTTATTTTCTCGCCTTTGTCCGGTCTGAAAACAGAAGTGAGATCACCGCAAACTGTGCGCCGCCAGTCGGTAATATTTTCTTCTTTAATATTTTTTCCAAATTTTTTATTCAAAAAGCTCTCGAGAAACTGTAATGTTGATGTATGATCAAAAACCTGCGAATTCACAAAACCACCGCGGCTCCACGGAGAAGCGATAACCAACGGTACTCTATAACCAAGACCGATTGAACCAGGCGTATCAACATCAGCCTGAACATGTTCAATGCTCGTATCAATGCCTTCAGAAACCTTGCCAGATGCAGGATTGCGGGAATCAGGCGCAACGAATGGCGGCACATGATCAAAATATCCATCGTTCTCATCATAAGCCAAAACGAAAATTGTTTTCTTCCACACTTCCGGATTTTGTGTGAGGATATCCATTGCTTCAGATAAATACCACGAGCCAAACCAAGGTGTGCTCGGATGATCAGAAAAACATTCAGGCGCTACCAGCCATGAAACGGTTGGCAAATTTCCTGTCTTCACATCTTCGCGGAACTGATGAAAAATATCTCCCTTCGGGATATTTATTTCACGCCCGATATTCTCATCTTTATAATTCAGCGGCGTAAGTTTATGCTGATTTGGATCTTTGGTATTCGTAACAAATGCTTTGCTATGAATATTTTTTTCATGCGCTGACAAACTTTCAAATTTTTCATTCGTATAATTTTTCTGATCATCAAGGGCAATTTCTAATTCGTGCTGCCTGTATTTTAATAGTCGTTGAGCATATTCATATTCCTTGCTATCAGTGGCTAATTTTTTTGATTTATCTTCCACATCAGCAATTTCCTTTTTAAGCTTCTCAATTCTTTTAGGCAAATAATCAATGTATAATTTTGAAAATTTTACATTGTATTGTTTGAGGTATTCAAGCACGTTATCACCAAAATTCCCAAGCCACACATCTTCTTCTTGCGTGAAGCCATGATCAAGCCCAATCTCATTTTGATAAACTTTCCATGATATGCCATTCTGCTCCAGCCTCTCAGGAAACGATTCCAAATGAACGCCTGCTTCCACATCATCATTCTGCACATGAGGCTTTGCGCTTATATGTTGTTTTTCTCTCACTGAACCAGTCCAGAAATAAAGTCTATTAGGATCAGTGCCTGTTAATGACGAACAAAAATTTTGATCGCAAACAGTGAACGCATCTGCCAACGCATAATAAAACGGAATGTCTTCACGTGTGTAATAACCCATCGTCAAAGGCATGTCTGCATAATCATCTGATTTTTTTGCTTCAATCCAGTTATCGTGAAACCCATTATTCCTCGCGTCGATCTGACTTTGACGACCATGAGGAAGTGAACCCATCCATGTAATTTTTGTGTCTTTTATATCAAGCCTGAATGGAGAATAAGTTTCGCCAGCTTTATTTGTCTGAAGCCAAACTTTATTTTTATTGGGCAATGAGATAGCTCTCGGATCATTAAAACCACGAACGCCGCGAAGCGTTCCGTATGCATGATCGAAAGATCTGTTTTCCTGCATCAGCAACACAATATGTTCTGCATCCATAAACGTGCTGCCCGCTGTGGGATTAATAGCCAATGCTCTTTGAATGGAAGCAGGAAGCAATTGCGACATGCCTGCTGCTCCTGATAGCAATGCTGTTTTTTTTAGAAAACTTCTTCTAGTGTCCATATAATTAAAGATTTGAATAATGAAATTAAATGTTCAGTAGATAATGGCTGTAGGTGAATAGCAAGATAACATAAAAATAATCACGAACATTCAGGTAAATGTTGTTGTGATTTTTTAAAGCTTGAAATTTTTATTCGATCTCAAACCAAGTATAACTCTCTGGCTCAATCGAAAAACTAAGTTCCATTTCGTAATTGCGGTTCAATGCATAAACTTTAGGCGCAACTCCTTTCTCACGAACAACCCCAAGGGTGGTTAAGCCAGAATAATACATCGGGATTTTAATTGTTCGCGTAATTTTTTCTTTTAATGGATTATACAACATCAGCAACGCTTTTATATCAAGCTGTGAGTTCACGTGCATGATGCCATCCCAATCTCTTCCATCCGCTCTGCGCAAATGAATAATATCTGAATTGAGAATGTTGCGATATTTCTTATACCATTTAACTACACTACTCACCGTTTGTTTTGTTGAATCATTATCATATAATCTTGGCCCGCGATAACAAGCCTGAACGCCGGCGCCATAATATTGAACCATCAATTGCACATAATCTTTCAGGTGTTCTGAAAGCGGCTCCAGCACTGCTTCAAGACCGCCACCCTGATATTTTGTGAGCGGCACAAAACCCCAACTCATGGAAGGCGTTTTTTCCCAAAGCCCATCATAAATATTTTGCCTGTTCAAAATTTTCTGATCTTCTCTTGGCAAAGAGAAATTCACTTCGCGATAGCCGATTGCAATTTTATTTGTGCCATCTAAAAAATACCAATCGGGCGCATTTACATAAATACCATGTTCGCTGCACCAATGATATAATCCTTTCTGCAATTCCATTTGCTTCCATTGTGAGTCATCCAAATTTTTGTGCCCCGGATGTTTTGTTGAAGCGCAAACATCACCGGGATAAGGACCATCATTTTCAAAAATGTTGAAGCCCGCATTTGAAATAAAATATTTGAGTTTATCCAAATAACTCAACCCCCATTTGCTGCCCATGCACGGTGCATTGCCGAAGAACGCGGCTGCGTCTGGCTTTCCGGTGATGGGGTCGATCACATCATCCGAGTCACTAATTTTTCTTGAGCTGAACAATGAATAGCCGCCAATCAAAATATTTCTATCGTGCGCATAATCGCTCAATGCTTTCCACTTTTTTATGTTGGCTGCCGAAGTATCTTCCATATCGCAATGACTACCGAAACTTAATATCAATGCTTCATATCCAGTTGCCGCACATTGATCAACTGCTTGTTTTACCTCTTCATCATTCTTGCTTACCAAATGCATGAAGATGGGGTTCTCAGTTGTCCATGGTGCGATTGTTCTATACATTTTTCTAATCGCCAATCCCCTTCTCTCCCGGTCATAGCTATCCATTAATAGTTCAGAAGTGCGAACTGAATTAAAAATCTCATTGGGCTGCATTTCAACGCCTGTAACTTTTTCAGGATACACTTCCAGCAAACAAGGCGTTTGATAATTGTAATTCACTTGTGAAGTATAAACAGAATCCATTTTCCAGTGCGTTGTTTGATCGCTGATGTCGTAGCGCATTGCATTGTTGAATGCATAATTTGTTTCAACATAAATGCCATGTTGCTTTTTCATTTGTTCTGGCTTACCAACAACAGCACTTTCTTCTTCAACCAATGCCAGCACTTCATTCACAACACGATTTAATGTGACAATATGATCTGTTTTATTTTCTACCGAAACCCATTTAATGATCAATGGAATGCCATCATACAATTCATAATTTACTTTAATGATTATGTTTTTTAATTCTGAAAGATTAGATTGAAATAAGAACGAAAGCATTTTTCCTGTCGGCTGATTTTTGTTCATCGCCCAGCTTGTTTGCTTCCATTGAACAAAAGGTTTTATATCAGCAATCTCATATTTTACAAACTGAAAATCACTTGAATCGCTCGTGAAATTATTTAGCCATTCAGGAAGGAGATATGCGTTTTCAGTTTGTCCGTGCAAACCGCCAACATTATATTCTTTATTATTAATGGTAACTCTTGCTTCGGGTTTTATTGCCCGCAACAATTGCTGTCCGTTACTTAGATTTTTATAATCAACACAAACAACATTCGGTTGAATGCGAAAAGTTCTTTTCACCAATCCGTTATATAAAGTAATATTTTTATCGTCTTCGCTTTTGTAAACATTTGCTTTTTCAGCAACAGGATTTATCAGCCAATCTTTATCATAAATTTTATCATTCGCATTGTTCCATATTGACTGAGCAAACACATTATTAATCTGTAAAATCATCACTAACAAACCACCAAAAGATAACCTCAACATTTTTAATTTTTTTAAGAAGAAAAATTTAGTTCACAATCATTTCATCCACAAAAAGCCACGCATCATCACCAGCTCCAGTGTTGTCGGCAGGTATTTTGCCAAGCGGTTCTGCGATGATGCGCAAATATCTTGCGGTAACAGATTGCCATGAAATATTAAATAGCGATGCTCCATCCTTCAAAGGAATGGGCACATCTTTTTCTGCAACTGTTTTAAAATTTTTCCCATCATCAGAAACTTGTACTGTTACTTTTTTTGCAACCCAAACCCAGCCAGATGGCTTTTGAAAAAATCTTGTTTGCAATGAAGATGTCGCAACAGCGCTACCAAAATCAATCGTTCCATTAAATGCTTTTCCTTCCCAACCGAGCCATTCATCATCACTGAATTGTTCATCGTTACCGAGGCATCCGTTCACCCAAGCACTATTGCCGCCTTTGTTGTATTGCTTGTCTGGAGCAGTTTCCAGCGTTATGACTTTACCAACTGCTTTGTGCAACTGAAATGATTTTTTTATTTGGTCAAGCACAATACCACCCTGCAAAACTGCAGCAGTGAGTACGGAATTTTTTTCAATGATAATCGAATCTTTATAAACAGCAGACTTCTCTGTCGGCACCGTTCCATCAAGCGTATAATGAATATCATAATCATTTGAAACGCCGCCTAATGTTGCTTGAACTTTTTTATCTGCATTGATAGAAGTGCCTAATTTTATTTCAAATAAATGTTTGCTGTAATTAACGTTATATGTATTCAATCGCTTCAAATAATGGATAAGCCTGCCCGTGAATTCTTCATAATTCTTTTTTGAAGGATTTGTCCAATCAACTTCTGCCAAAGCAACAGCACGAGGGAAAATCATGTACTCAGCTTTTGCAGGATAAGGAATATATTCAGTCCATAAATTTCCCTGTGCACCTTGAATGAATTTTTTTTCATCATCTTTTAATTCTGTTGGGATGGGATCATAACTATATACTTTGGGCAACGTGAGCATACAGCAAAATGCAACAGGCTCGCCAGGCGCATCAGATTGGTAATGATCAAAATAACAATAATCTCCCGGTGTCATGATCACATTGTGATGTTGCTGCGCTGCTTTAATGCCACCTTCAATCCCCGTCCAGCTCATCACCGTTGCATTTGGTGCTAAACCGCCTTGCAAAATTTCATCCCACCCAATAATACTTCTTCCTTTGCTGTTCACAAATTTTTCAATGCGTCGTATAAAATAACTCTGCAGTTCATCCACATTTTTCAATCCCTCTTCTTTCATTCGCTGCTGATCATATTTGCATTTTTTCCAAGTCTCTTTGCTCGCTTCATCGCCCGCCACATGAATATATTTTGATGGAAAGACATCCATCACCTCAGTCAAAATATCATCGAGAAAAATGAACGTCTCATCTTTTGTGCAATATTCATTTTGTATTTGTTGCGGATAAGGAAAAGATTTGCCATTACTATCAAGACAAGCCAATTCGGGATATGAAGCGAGTGCCGACATTGAATGTGCGGGCATTTCAATTTCAGGAACGATGGTAATAAATTTTTCCGCCGCGTATTTCACCAAATCTTTTAATTGCTGCTGCGTATAATAACCGCCATACAAAGTATCATTCGGTCGGGAGTTATAATCATAAGTTGGGTTTAATGGCGTGCCTTTTCTATATGCCCCAATCTGGTTGAGTTTCGGATATTTTTTGCTCTCAAAACGCCAGCCTTGACTATCTGTTAGATGAAGATGCAGCCTGTTCATTTTTTGCATCGCTAATAAATCGATCAGCTTTTTTAAAAATTCATAAGGCATATAATGTCTCGCCACATCTAGCATAATACCTCTGTAAACAAAGCGAGGTTCATCTTTAATAGCAACGCATGGAATTGACCATCGCATCATTTTTTGCAGATCATTTTTTTCAATCTCTTCTGGCAACAATTGCAAAATGCTTTGCGCTCCATAAAAAATGCCAGCAGCAGTTTTTGCTTTCAACAAAATTTTTTGGGGAAGCACAGTGAGCTGATAACCTTCGTCATCTTTTATCGTATTATCAATGCTGACAACTATTATTGATTTCTGTGTGCAAACTGCTTTTGATAAGATGTCGATACCAGCAGCTTTTGCAAGTTTTGTTATCAATGGCTGAACCGATTGCTGCAAAGCTTTGCTGCATTGTAAACGTGTGCAATTAGAAAAGACGAACTCTCCCTCGTTTACAGTCAGCTCGTTTGGTAAAGGAATAATATTGATTGCCGTTTGCGCCAAACAGCCACAACTCATCACTAAAAAAAATAAACCGATAATTTGCTTTTTCATTTAAATGTTTTAGAAACAATAAAGAAGATGGATTACAAATATTATAATCGTTTTCTGCACGGAAGTTATAGAAAAAACATTGGCAACGTAAAAAACTTATAAGCGGAGCAATTACCTTTGCGGCAAAATATTATTTTATGGAATATAGGATTGAAAAGGATACGATGGGAGAAGTGAAAGTCCCAGTTGATGCATATTATGGTGCGCAAACACAGCGGAGCATCGACAATTTCAGGATTGCACAGGATATTAATAAAATGCCGATAGAAATTATCCGCGCATTTGCTTACTTAAAAAAAGCAGCTGCATTAACCAATTACGAAGCGGGCGTTTTGCCAAAAGAAAAATCGGATCTGATCGGAAAAGTGTGTGATGAAATTTTAGATAAGAAACTTGATAATGAATTTCCATTGGTGGTTTGGCAAACAGGGAGCGGCACACAAAGCAATATGAACGTGAATGAAGTAGTCGCTTATCGTGCCCATGTGATCAATGGGGGAAAATTAACTGATAAAGAAAAATTCATTCACCCGAACGATGATGTAAATAAATCACAGTCATCAAACGATACTTTTCCAACGGCAATGCATATCGCAGCTTATAAAATTTTAGCTGAAACAACTATTCCTGGAATTGAAAAACTAAGGGATACGCTTGTTGAGAAGAGCAAAAAATATATGCATGTGGTGAAGATTGGTCGCACACATTTTATGGATGCAACTCCTTTGACAGTTGGGCAGGAATTTAGCGGTTATGCATCACAGTTAAATCATGGATTAAAGGCAATCAGAAATACATTGTCGCATTTATCAGAACTTGCGTTGGGCGGAACCGCGGTTGGAACTGGCATTAACACGCCGCCAAATTATTCGGTGAATGTTGCAAAGCAAATTGCTGAGTTAACAGAGCTGCCTTTTATCACCGCAGAAAATAAATTTGAATCATTGGCAGCACACGATGCGATTGTGGAAGCACATGGCGCATTAAAGACTGTTGCCGTGAGCCTGATGAAAATCGCGAACGATATCCGTATGCTTTCATCTGGTCCGCGCAGTGGCATCGGCGAACTTTTTATACCTGATAATGAGCCGGGCTCATCTATAATGCCGGGCAAGGTGAACCCCACACAATGCGAAGCATTGACGATGATCGCTGCGCAAGTTTTGGGAAACGATGTTGCTATTAATATCGGCGGCGCAACAGGTCATTTTGAACTTAACGTATTTAAACCTGTAATGATCTATAATTTTTTGCACAGTGCCAGATTGATTGGAGATGGCTGTGTTTCTTTCAACGATAAATGCGCAGTTGGCATTGAGCCCATTGAAGCGAATATTAAAAAGCATGTTGACAATTCTTTGATGCTCGTCACTTCTCTCAATACAAAAATCGGTTATTACAAAGCCGCGGAGATTGCGCAGAAGGCGCACAAAGAAGGGACAACCTTAAAAGAAATGGCTGTGAAACTCGGCTACGTAACCCCTGAAGAATTTGACGAATGGGTAATACCTGCAAAAATGGTGGGAGAAATTAAAGGTTAAATTTTTGCTCAATCGGCAATTTTATTTTGTTTGGTTCGTTGTTTAAGCCTGGTACTTAAATCATCTCAAATTCTTCATCTTATTAGTATGAATAGGGTTTACAGGCTCGCTATCGTGTTGGTTGCTTTAGTAAGTATTTTTAGCTGCTCAAAAGAACTCAGCTATGAAACAAGTGTTATTCCCGTTGCTGTCACTGCAACCGGATCACTTAAAGATAGCTTAGGCAACTGTCTTACAATAACTCCAAACGGATCATATTATAACGGCATCGCAATTTCAGGTGATACTAATTATGTTCAAATCACGGTGAACGTGAAAACAACTGGCAACTATAATATTCAATCAGACAGACAAAATGGTTTTCAATTTGCAGGTACTGGTGTTTTTAATAGCACTGGAATTCAAACTGTAAATTTAAGAGCATCGGGAACGCCTTCACAAATTCAGGCAACTGGTTTCACCGTAAATTTCGATAGCACTGCATGTATGTTCAGTGTGAATGTTCAAGACAGTACGGGGCATAGCGGAAGCACAAGTGGAGGAACAACAGATACTACAGGAATAGCTTTAGGGAAGTGGCAGTTCATCACTAACGGACATACTTATTCGGGAAATATTGCTGCGGCACAATTCTCAAATCTAATTGGAGCAA
>CAIYPC010000521.1 GCA_903927975.1 uncultured Bacteroidota bacterium
AGTGAGTAGTGAGTAGTGAGTAGTGAGTGAATCGAAACGGCAAGTTATAGACTTAGCACTAATCACTTACCACTTATAAAATGCAAAAAGCCGCGATTATTCATCACGGCTGTTGGTTGTGGGGTTTAGGGGAAAAAAGATTTTTAAAAATCCAGCAAGCAAGTGCAGGGAGTCATCAATAAAATCATTAATAGGTACTAAAAAAAAATAGGGAACGGATCAGGTTACTATTAACCTTTGTTTTCGGATATTAGATTTTACCAATTTCCCTGCTGCTTACTGGTTGATCATTACAAATAATAAATTATAAAGAACTTCTTTTATTTTACTGTCAGTTGGCCATTTTCAATCTTCTCGTCATCACTCATTATCTGGTAATAATAATTGCCTTTTTCAATGTTCACGAATGCAACTTTTTCATTGCTGCGGATATCAATTTGCGCTTTCATATTTCCATTGATATCAAACATATAAAACCGATAATTTTTTTGTTGTTGCTTGTTCACAGAAATCAAAAATTTATGAGGCGAATTGCCAGACGACAATTGAATGCTATAGTCTTTGTTTTCAGAAATCTTGCTGATTACAATTGAATCCTGAAAATTTTTTGCTGAAATTTTTGATTTGAATGGGGCAGCTTCGGCTGAAGAGAAAATAAACACCGCGAATATAGCAGCCAGCGAACTGGAACATATTTGCAGGAATATTTTTTTTGAGGGTACAGTTTTCTTCATCGAAAAAATTTATATAATTCTTAAACTTATGATTATAATTATTTGAAATTTTTAGAACCTCATCACAGGGCAATGTGTTGAATTTCTCCATTGTTGTTCACCACTTGTTCCTATTCTTATTCCTATTTTAAAACCTGCTGTGAAATAGGCATCGTTTTGACTTGGATTGCCTCTTTTATCTCCAGGATTATAACCGCTATTTGGCGTCCCGTTTAATGGGCTTTTATTGGCCATTTGAGCTGCAATAGCTGCTTGCGCTGGCGACATGTGTGCGTAGAATACACTTGGGTCAACAAACGTTGTGCTCACATCATCAATATAATCTGTGAAAGTTTTGCGATGTATTATTTCAAAAGAAATATTCAGGTTGTTTGAAAAATAATATTTAATACCTACGCCCATCGGGATATTAATTTGCGTGAGGCTATATTCTTTTCTTTCAGGATATTCAGCATATCCTTCACCTTCTGTGTGAAGTGGTTTAAGATTGATCCAACTTGTAATGCCACTAGAATTGGTATAAGTTCCTTGTGGGTTGAAATGAAATACACCAACGCCAAGTACGCCATAAGGTCTTAACCTTCCTTGTACATCTGTTGGATCGTTTTCAAGAAATACAGTGGGATAAACTTCCGCTGCAACATATCCTTCAATAATATTCGAGCGGAAATCGAGGTTGCGATTTTTGCGAGTATCTTCATCGCCACCCTTTGCACTTATATTATTATCATTTCCAGATACGCCCCCGAAATTTAAGGCTGCGCGAATGCCGAGCCATTCTGCTGGATGAGCTGTAACGAAAACACCGTAAGAGAGCTTTGTGGTGTTCATATTGTAATCCTTCAGGAAACTTGTTCCCTTACCTTGATGACCACCAAGATCTCCGAGGAAACCCATTGGGCCGACGGTAATACCGCCTTCAAAATAATTGCCTGCTGATAATTGGCTGAAAGAAGAAAGATTAAATGCGAAAAGTAATGACAGCATTAAAACACACTTCTGCACTAAGGAGTGTAAACTCTTTTTCATGAATATTGATTTTAGTTTTCCGATGGTTTGGATTCCGGCTACAAAATAATTAAAAACCAGATTTCTTACAAGAAACGCAAAAATTATTCTTTTTGTGTGTGGATAGAGAAATATTTGTGCAGTAATTTTTAGAAAGAGTGCTTTTACTACATTTTTTGTAGTAACATCTCAATGTGCTCTATGCCATCTTCTAGATATATATCACTTGTTTGCATAAAGCCCAACGATTCATAAAATTTTTTTAGGTACAACTGAGCGCCGATTTTTATTGCAGAACCCTTGCCGAATAAGGAATGTAGCGCATCAATGCTTTGGATCATCAATTCTCTGCCAAGCCCTTTTCTTCTAGATGATGGGGAAGTTACTACGCGGCCTATAGAAGTTTCCTCATAGAAAATTCCCGCGGCCGCAATTCGGGTGTAGCCAGCCAATTTTTTCTGTTCCCAACCCATTAAATGGAAGCACTGCTGATCTTTATTATCTGCATCTTGAAAAACACAATTTTGCTCAACAACAAAAACTTTGTTGCGCAATTGTAAAATTGCATAGAGCTCATGCGCAGTTAGTTCGTCAAATTTTTTACAGATCCAGTTCATTTGAGTTTCCAGTTTTCAGTTTGTAGTCCTGCTATTTAGCGGGATTTCGCTTCGCTCAATTTTCAGTTCTGGCTAATCGGTGGCAACTTGCTTTTATGAGCTCTTTCCGTATTTAATTATTAATCTTTAATTCTTAATTATCAATTCAGCAATTTTTCATTCAATAACCATATTTCTCTTTCCATAAGCTCTTCAATAATTTTCGCAGTTCTTCTTCTCTTGCATTTTTTCCGGGATCAAAAAATTTTGTGCCTGATATTTCCTTCGGGAGATATTCCTGCTGAGAAAAATTATTTTCATAGCTATGGCTATATTCATAACCTTTTCCATAATCAAGATCCTTCATCAGTTTGGTGGGGGAATTTCTGATGTGCAGAGGAACCGGCAAATCTCCATATCTGCGAACAGCTTCCATTGCAGTGCCAATTGCTTTTAATGACGCATTGCTTTTTGGCGATGAAGCAAGATAGGTTGCACATTGCGATAGGATCAAATTTGACTCAGGATATCCAATTTTGTTCACTGCATCAAAAGTTGCGTTGGCTAATAATAATGCGTTCGGGTTTGCATTGCCAATATCCTCACTAGCAAGGATCAACATTCTTCTCGCAATAAATTTCACATCTTCACCACCATCAATCATTCTCGCAAGCCAATATACTGCTGCATTTGGATCACTGCCCCGCATCGACTTAATAAATGCAGAAATGATATCATAATGTTGCTCACCTTTTTTATCATATAAGGCAACTCTTTTTTGCGCGATGTCCATCACTTTCTCATCTGTTATTATAATAGTGTCACCAGCATTATAAGAATTGCAAACAATTTCCAACAGGTTCAATAATTTTCTAGCATCACCGCCGGAGATATTAATAAGTGCTTCAGTTTCTTTAAGCTCAATTTTTCGTTGCTTTAATTCTTCATCATTAGTAATAGCAGCTTTCAATAATTCAACAAGATCCTTATCGTTTAAAGGTTTCAGCACATAAACCTGACAACGGCTCAGTAACGCACTATTTACTTCAAATGATGGATTTTCTGTTGTTGCACCAATCAATGTGATGATCCCTTTTTCTACAGCGCCTAACAAAGCATCTTGCTGACCTTTATTAAAGCGATGTATTTCATCAATAAATAAAATGGCCTTGGGTTTGCTTTTTGCCTCTTCGATTACCTCGCGAACATCTTTTACTCCCGATGAGATGGCGCTTAAAGTATAAAAAGGTACATTCAATGTGTGTGCGATAATATTTGCAATCGTAGTTTTGCCCGTGCCGGGCGGTCCCCAAAGGATCATGGAAGGCACAGAGCCATGTTCAATGGCAGTGCGCAAAATGCTTCCTTTGCCGGTAAGGTGTTTTTGCCCAACCAGATTTTCCAGCAATTGCGGACGAAGCCTTTCTGCCAATGGTGCATGAACAGTGCTCATAAAAAAAATTTAAAACACAATAGTACAACAAGTTACCTCTTTTAGAGTTTAATGAAATGTGGATTTATTAATGAAAAGGGATTTAGAATGAGATCGTATCTAATCGGAATTTTATTTTTTTTCACAGCCTTATCAAACCATGCATGCGCACAGAATTGTTCCGCAGCTCAAAACTATGCGCTGAACAGACCTGGCGTTGTGATGATCAAAACAGTCTTCTCCGCAAATGTGACTGTGAACAAAATGAGAATGGATCAACGGGTTTTCAACCGCCTGCTCGATTCCATACAAAAAGTTGACACCGCCGGTGCCATCTTCTCTGCTGAACAAAAATTGGATATCGTATTAAAAGAAATGAACAACCGACCTGCACGGTTCTTTAAAAAAACATTTGATAACATTGAGCAAAGCCAACAGATAACGGCAACGGGTACCGGATTTTTTATAACAGGCGATGGATATGTTGCAACCAACTGCCATTTGATCGATCGCGATAATGCTTTTGTGAGAAGGCAATTTATTCTGACTGCATTTCAACAAATAACCCAAGCGAATATTGATGCATTTGAAAATTCGTGGGCTGCTAAATTTACTGAGCAGCAAAAAACACTACTATATAATACATACGCATCGGTCTATTCCAAGCTTTTTCCGATGACGTTGAGCGATTTGAAAAAGACAGTTTATGTTGTTTATAGAAAAGATACTGGCTTGCTCCAAGCAACAGAAACCAAAGCAGCGAGTATTGTCATCAAAGGTCTTCCGATGCCCGGCAAAGATATTGCGGTGCTGAAAATTGATGCTGATACAAATCTTCCTGTTCTTAAAATTGCGCCAGAGGAGTTGCCAAAAGTTGGAGAGCAGTTATTTGTGTATGGCTATCCAGGACATGTAACCAATAATGATTATGTTTCTGCTGAATCTGCCATCGAACCCACGTTAACAACAGGAATTGTTAGCGCTATAAAAAAATCGGTGAATGGTTGGCCTGTTATACAAATGGATGCAAATATCAATCATGGTAGCAGCGGTGGGCCTGTTTGCAACAGTAATGGAGAAGTGGTTGGTCTCACAACTTTCGGCAGCCTTGAAAATTCAGGCGGCCTTGCGGCCGGACTTAATTTTGCAATCCCAGTTTCTATATTGAATGAATTTATGGACTCTGCAGGAATTGAGCCTAGCATAAGCAAAGCCACAAAACTTTTTGCTGAGGCGCTTAATTGTTTTGATAAACATTACTACAAAAAAGCGCTACATAATTTTGAAGAAGTAAAGAAATTGAATGCAAATTATCCCACCATTGAAAATTATATTGCTGATTGCAAAACCCACATTGCAAACAAAGAAGATGTGGGAACTGATAATTTTAAATATATACTGACTGCTGTTGCTGCAGTTATTCTTCTATTTATTCTTTTCTTCGTTTTCAGAAAAAGAAAGTAAATTCTTATCGTTAATTATTAAAAGAAATTATTGCGGATTATCATTATTTCTAATGATGATATACGATTTCAAAAATCTCAAATTCAATGAGACATTCACTATTACGCTGAAGCTGAAGACTAACATAAAAAAACCAACACCGCGAACAAATCCTTTTATATCAACATTCTTCATTTCCTTAGGAAATTGAACTTGCTTCAATAAATCTTGTGTGTTCTGCAACATATATATAGATTGGCTAAACAACATAATGGAAAAGAACAATGCGATATAGCCCATAATGCGTACGCCTACTGGCGTTTGATTATTCAACGGTATGTTTGGATTGATAATGCTTTTGCGTAATTGCATTGCTGCATAACTATGCAGTGTGGTGCAGCCGATTAGCACTGCCGATATAATAAATTGAATTCCTCCACCTGGATATACAAGCATACTTATCAACGCAAGCAAAACAAGTCCTCCGGAAACAACCAGATTGATCCATGACAATATATGAGATACAGCGATTGCTTTTTTCATCAATAATTTATTATGATATGAAATAGCCGCAGTTTAAAAATTGATCATCAACCTGCAAATCTGCGGCTATGTATTTTTATTGCACATTAAGCTGAATGGAAAGCTCTTTCAACTGCTTTTCATCAATGGTTGATGGCGCATCGAGCATCACATCTCTTCCTGAATTATTTTTTGGGAAAGCAATGAAATCACGAATGCTTTCGCTGCCGCCGAGAATGGAACAGAGCCTGTCGAAACCAAAAGCAATGCCGCCATGCGGTGGTGCTCCATATTCAAATGCGCCCAACAAAAATCCGAATTTATGCAACGCTTCTTCTTTGCTCATGCCAAGTGCCGTGAACATTTTTTCCTGTAATTCTCTTTGAAAAATTCTTATCGATCCACCGCCGATTTCATTTCCGTTCAGCACCATATCATAAGCATTTGCTTTGATGTTGGCATAAGGATGTTTCAGATATTCAGCAGCATTTTCAATCAATGGATCATTATCGATCATCACACTAATATGATCTGGCTTTGGCGCTGTGAACGGATGATGCCTTGCTACCCAACGATTATCTTCTTCTGCATATTCAAACAAAGGAAAGTCGAGCACCCATAATAATTTCAATTCGTCTTTTTTCCGAAAACCCAAACGCTGCCCAAGTTCCAAACGCAGATCGCTGATTGCTTTTCTTGTTCTTTCTTCTGTTCCTGCCAATATCAAAATCAGATCGCCTGCTTTCGCATTTGCAAAGGATGCAATGGCTTTTAATTTTTCTTCATCATAAAATTTATCAACGCTGCTTTTAAAACTTCCATCCACATTGCATTTTATATTCACCATTCCATTCATGCCAACCTGCGGGCGTTTCACCCAGTCAGTGAGCTCATCAATTTGTTTGCGCGTGTATTCGCTGCAATTTGGAACTGCAATGGCAACAACAGTTTCAGCATTATCAAAAACGCCAAAACCTGCGCCATTAATGAGTTCGCCAGTAGCTATTATTTCCCCATCTTTTTTAAATGCTGATTTTAGGTTCGCGATTTTCATATCAAACCTGATATCAGGTTTGTCATTTCCATAATTCCACATCGCATCTTCCCATGTCATGCGACCAACTTTTTCTGCATAATCAATTCCCTTCACTTGTTTGAAAATTGATTTTATCATTCCTTCAAACATGTTCAGGATATCTTCCTGCTCCACAAAGCTCATCTCGCAATCTATCTGTGTAAATTCAGGTTGTCTGTCAGCACGCAAATCTTCATCGCGAAAGCATTTCACGATTTGATAATAGCGATCATAACCGCTCACCATTAATAATTGCTTGAAAGTTTGCGGGCTTTGTGGCAATGCATAAAATTGCCCCGCGTTCATTCTTGATGGGACCACAAAATCTCTTGCGCCTTCGGGAGTTGATTTAATAAGAAATGGTGTTTCGATATCCATGAAATTATTTTCATGCAAATAATTTCTGGCTGCACGATTTACAGAATAACGGAGCTCCAGATTTTTCTTCACTTCATTTCTTCTCAGATCGAGATAACGAAATTTCATGCGAAGATCATCGCCGCCGTCGGTATCATCCTGAACAGTAAATGGTGGTGTGATCGATTTGTTCAACACACTAAACGATTTCACTTTTATTTCAATATCGCCAGTTGGGATATTTGCATTTTTGCTGCTTCTTTCTGAAACAATTCCTTTCACTTGCAGCACAAATTCTCTGCCCAAAGGATTTTCATTCAGCAAGGCATTTAATTCTTCGCCGATTAATAATTGAGTGATGCCATAGCGATCGCGCAGATCGATAAATGTGATGCTCCCAAATTTCCTGATTGTCTGCACCCATCCAGCGAGTGTTATTTCCTGATTGATATTTGTTGACCTAAGTTCCCCACAGGTATGCGTTCTGTACATGCTCCTTAATTTTTCGTTTTTTAAGAGCAGCAAAGGTAATTTAAAAGAAGGTACAAGGAACAAGGTGTAAGGTGTAAGGGATAAGGAGGAAGGAAGAAGCAAGAATCAGGTGAATCAGGAAAATAAGGTTAAAATCGTGGTTCAGACATTTTTTTGGCAGAGAAAAAGAATAATGATTTATTTGATTTCAATTTTGCTGATGCGGCAGGAAACTAAAGCTCAATAGTAGCACAAGAGATGAACGGATTGCGACGCAACGATGCTCAACCGGAGTTACAGAAGCTGGTATCCACCGCTGCGGACAACTCCAAAAAGATTGAACAAATAAAACGACCTTATCCTTAATTGATCTTATGCCTCAGGATTCAACATATCATCTCGGTAGTTTGCCAGACTCGGTGCTGGCGAAAGATTCTTCTCATGCAATTATCGTTGCTCCAAATAACAAAAATATTTTATCAGATTCAGAACGTGCTAAAGATTCATTGCTGGCAATTAGTATTGTTCCGAAAACTGATCCCATTGTTCAAGTAGATAATAAAACTGGTCAAGGTTTAGCACTTGAAATTTATCTTTTTGTTCTTCTGGGAATTATTGTTGTTCCCATCACGATCAAGAAAATCCGTTTGCAGATCAGTAGAAAAAAATTGGCGAAGGTTCTCGAATCAAAAGAAATTGTGTTCGATAGCATGTTGCAGCATTATAGTCCTTATTATAAAAGTCTTTCTGCAAATGCCCGTGAAAGATTTATGAACAGGGTGCTTTCTTTTATCGAAGAAAAGGAATTTAAATACATTGATATTGAACAGGAAGATATAATGCCGCTGTTGATCAGCGCTGCCGCAGTGCAACTTACTTTTGGGCTTGAACATTATAAGATGGAATATTTTGAGAACATTTATGTAGTTCGAAATAAATATCGATTTGGTTTTTATACTACCCCTTTTGAAGGGCATGTGAGCGACGATGGCATTTATCTTTCATGGGACAATTTTGTTAGCGAGAACAATGATTATACGGATGGAGAGAACGTTGGGTTGCATGAATTGGCGCATGCATTGGCTTATGTAAACTTTACTGTGGATGAAGGACGGGATGATTGGTTCTATAATAAATTTAGGGATTTCTCGAAAGTGGGAAGACCAATTTTTGAGCGGATGCAAGCAGGCGAAACCAATTTGCTGAATAACTATGCCGCAACAAACTTCAATGAGTTCTGGGCGGTTTGCATTGAAACTTTTTTTGAACGCTCCGAAAAATTCAGGCAACAATTGCCGGAACTCTATTTTGCGATTTGCAGTTTGCTAAATCAGGATCCATTAACACCCGCCAAAATAATTTCTTTGGTTGAAAGCGATTAAGCACCAAATGGTTATAAAAAGTTTAAAAAATCAAGGGCAAAAGGCTTTTGAATTTTGAAAAAAGTTTTTACCTTGTATTCATCCCACAATTCGTATCCTTCTTGATTTACCACCCCCGTAGATTTTAGTTATTCAAATTCAACCTTTCCTTATTTTTTAATCCAGCAACTATGTAAGGCCTTTCTCTGAATTGTTATTCAATCACAAAAGAAAAAGGACCCTCATGGAAATAGTAATTATTTCTTCGCTCGTACTTGCTGTGCTTATTTTGCACAAGCCCGTTAGCCTGCTTTTCAACAATCTTTACATTAAGCGCCAGGCAAAAAAGTTTGCAAACAGGGAAACATTTTATCATTCCGTTATTGCAAACAGAATTAAATTTTATAACAGGCTGAGCCTGGAAGATCAGCACAAATTTTTATTCAGGACTTATCTTTTTCATAAATCGAAACGCTTTCATTATATAGAAGTGAATGAAACGATTGATATGCCTATTCTGGTGAGTGCTGTTGCTGTACAGCTCACGTTTGGTCTTGAAAAATTTATGTTCAATTATTTTGATGATATTTTTATTATACGCGACGACTATCATTATGGCGTGTATTCAAGACCGTTTCAGGGCCATGTTGATCAAACAGGAATTTATTTATCATGGGATAATTTTAATAAAGGCATTGCTGGCATGACGCCGAATTGCAATATCGGTCTTCATGAAATGGCACATGCGCTGGCTTATGTAAATTTTATTACGCAAACAGACGAAGACAAACATTTCAAAAAAGAATTCACGAACTTTTCAAAATTGGCAAGACCGGTTTTTACATCGATGCAGAATGGCTACAAGAATTTGCTGGGTGATTATGCTGGCACAAACTATCATGAATTTTGGGCTGTTTCAGTAGAAATGTTTTTTGAGAACCCTGTTCGTTTCAGACATGAACTTCCTGATTTATATGAGGCAATGGCGAAAGTGCTGAATCAAAACCCGCTCAATTTCACATCAGGAAAAATGACGATTATAAAGAGGCATTCGTTGAAAGCAGTTTAGAGTTTATAGTTTGTGGTTTGTCGTTTGTGGTTGGCAGTCTTCAATTTGCAGTTTGCTTAAAATAATTTGCAGATAAGAAAGCGTAGTTCGCAATTACAACTAATAATGACTTTTCGAAGTTTACAACTAGAAACTGGTAACTGGAAACTAAAAAAGCGTCGCAACCAAAATCAAAATAGCCAACCATTAATTAACGCTTGGCAATTCAATTGGCTGTTCAGTTGTTTTTAAACTGGCAGCCAATTTTTTTTCTCTTATTCTTTCTTTGGGATAGATATACAAATAATAAGAAAGGATGAAAAACAGCCCAATACTAAATGGGATGGAAGTGTATTTGCGATAATGATCATCGTTGCCGGTGAACTCGAGCAACATCCACATGGCATTTGCACAGATCCAAAAAACGATGGCGAGGTTATGAAAAAGCTCTGCTTTTATTTTTCGCGTTTGCCAGGTTATCATCAGGGCTACTCCGATTGTCGGGAAGATCATCGCTATCCCAATAGGTCGCCAGAGCATTGCCCAACTTACATCTTTTATTAACCAGAAGAGAATGTGGAGATTCTCGGTTTTCCTGAATTTTTCAGGGATGCAGTACATTTTATTATCGCTCATTGCTACAACATAAAAATGATTTTTAACGATGCGCTTCCCGAAGGATAGCCTGACCAAACAAAAATATAAAATAGAATAAATAAATAAGGAAATATTTCACGCAGAGGCGCAGAGGACGCGGAAGAATACAAGGATTAAGGCACAAGGATTATTTAATAGAAGATTTATGCTTCTCTGCGAACCCTGCGCCTCCGCGTGACATTTTTAGTTCTTGCTTAAAATCCTTGCAAATCGCTCAATCTCTGCTTCGCGATGAATTGGTGTTCCTTCCGCAATGTTTTGCGTTAACTGATTTGCAAAGAAAGGAGCGAGCGAACAACCTTTCGTACCCATGCCATTTAATATTCCAACATTTTTTTGCCATGGATGAAAACCCACAAACGGTCTGCGCTCCAGCGTTGCAGGACGAACAGAAGAAATATGCTCAACGATTTTGAAAGGCGATTTCAACCATTCTAATAAAATCAATTCTGTTCTTTCTCTAAATATTTTATTCGGCTTATCATCTTCAAATTTCCATTCGTAAGATGAGCCGACCCAGAACAAATTATTTTTTAACGGAACAATGTTCAATCCTTTTTTAAAAATAAAATTATCAGGAAAATTTTCTATCTCTATAATAAGTGCTTCGCCTTTATTTGGCGCGAATGGAAGATTTTTGAAATAAGGATTGTTGAAACTTTCAATGCCATCACAAAAAATAATTTTATCAGCAGTAATGTTTTTGTATTCAATTTTATTATCAGAAATTTTTAATTCATTGATGTCAAAACGTTCTTCCAATAAATGATTCTCTTCAATCATTTTTTTTCTAAATGATGATAATAATAGATTGATATCAATCAGAAAAATTGGAGCGATTTCTCCATAGCCAAAATCATAATTAAAATTTTCTCTCCACGAATTTTCATTGGCAGGCAGTTTTAAATATTCCTCATCTTCATCAAATCTTTCGAGAAAAGCATTTCGCATTTGCGGGGTGGGGAAGAAGTCGATGATCCGTTTTTCGGAGATGCAATCAATATTTAATTCACTCCCGATTTGCTGATAAGCATTTTTTGCAAAAGCCATCAACTCATCAATCATCCATGTCTTTACAATTCTTCTACCCGTAACAGGGTTAATAATGCCCGCAGCGGCTTTCGAAGCTGTGTGAGATTTTGATTCATCAATGATAAGAAATGATAATCCCGACTTTTTTAAATAGTAGGAGAGGAATGTTCCTGAAATTCCCTGACCGATTATTAATATATTAACGCGCATAAAGCAATTTGAAACAGATTTTTTCTCACAGATTGCTCAGATTAGCACAGATAATACAATTTATAAAATCCGTGAAAATCTGCGCCATCTGTGAGCAACATTTTTACTCTACAGTCACCCGAACCCCTTCACTATGACTCGTAAACTCCGGTGCATACATACATTGAATTGTCGTAATCCCATTGCTGAAATTTCCAACACTCGTAACGAACAATGGATACTCGAAAATGTATGTCCCCTTGGGCAGCCAATTGAAAAAGAAATTGGTGCTTGCATCTTTCGTGCTTTCATAATAGCCAAGTCCGCCCTGCCATTTGTATTCGCTGATCACATTTATAGGTTCCATGCACGATGCTCTCATATCTTTCATGTGTACATATTCCATATCACGATCTGCTTTTAATTCAATACGCACTTTCACTTTGTCGCCAACTTTTAAAGTGCCATTATCAAGTACTGGTTCAAGCACAACGCCTTTGTCTGTATTTCTTTCAACAAATAATTTTTTAGACAACTGAAGCGGCGTTGAAGCTGAGGTGATCTTATCAAGATTTTCAAAGTATTGCCAGTAAACAGATCCCCACGAAGGCGAGGTGATTGGTTGAGAAGTTGATTGGTTGGCAGGTTGTGAAATAGTTACATTGATATTTCCCATATCCGGCTTCACAAAATTGCCATCAATTATTTTTTTGAAATAGCCTGTTCCTGCCTCTGTTTTGTTATCAGCAGAAGAAACAACGATTTCGCCTAACCGAATATTCACATTTGTATTTTCCGTCAACCAATCGGTGCCTTGTAATAATAAAGCGTAACATGCATCAGCCGTGGCTTTGGTGGTGCTCCAATTCTCTGTTTGTTTTTGTTTCAGCAACCATGTTTTCAAGTTGTTCACTATTTTATTATCCTTGCTGATTTCACTGAATGCTTCAATTAATAATGATTGCGTTTCAATCGGTGCCTGATGCCAATAATAACCTGCTGCATTTTCTTTCCAATACATTCCCATTTCTTCGCTCACGATTGCATTTTGTTTTAATGAAGCCAGAATATCTTTTGCTTTTTGAATATCGCCCGTTCTGAACAATTCGAGCGCAATCATTCCCTGCATATATTTATTTTGCTGAAGCCAGAATTGCTGCGATTGTTTGCGATAATAATTTACCGCAGGAAAAATATTTCCTTCAGTCCTGTAATCAACAAAAAAACTGCGCATATATAAATATTGAATCTGCGTATAACCAAGATTGTTAGATGCGAGATTCATTTTGTGTTTTATCAGATAATCATAATCTTCTTTCATTTTATTATCCAAATAAGCGAGCGCCTTTTTTACGATGGCATCAAGTTTATCAACAGCGGATTTCGGTATTGCATTTAATTTTTTTAGATGACCAATTCCTGTTAAAATATATTGTGTGATATAACGATCATCAGGTCCGCCTTTGAACCAAACAAAACCGCCATTCTCCGATTGCATGCCCTGCAATTTGCTCAATGCAGATTCAAGCGCAGCGCTCATCTTCACCATATCGAATAACAATGCGATATTTTTCTTCTGCTCCGATTCGCCTTTTGCTTGAAGAACCCACGGCGTTTCCTGCAATAGAACAGATTTCAGTTCTTCATTTTTTTGAAGATTAGAAAGCAATGCACTCGTATCAGATGTTTTCCATCGTTCAAAAATTTCCTTGATGCGCGGCGAGCTGTTCGCGATTTTTGAAGCGAGTGCATTTGCATAAAAACGATTAAATGTTTGCTCAGCACATTCATAAGGATATTCCATTAAATATGGCAAAGCCTGCACGGCATACCAAGCAGGATTACTTGTGTACTCAACAGTGAGTGAATGATTGTTTAATGTTTCGCTGCTGCCACTTTGCAATAACTTTTGAAATTTGAAATCTTTTTTTCCAGCACCGTTCATATTCAGCGGAAGGCTTTCAGTGACAAGCATTCTATTACTTAATACAGGCAAAGTATTTTCTTCACCATCGCTCAATTGTTTTGAACGAGCAATAATCCGATAAGTCAAAGGATTATTAAATTGAAATGGAACTTGCAAACTAAATGTTACTGCCTCGCTTTGCTTTGCTGCTACGGTGAAATATTGATTCGGCTGAATATTCTGGAACCAACCATCAACAGATTGATTGGTGGTCGCATCGAGCAATTGCAATTCCACTTGTCCGGTAAATTCTGAATCAGTGAGGTTCACAATTTTTGTGCTGAGATAAATATGATCGCCTTCGCGCAAAAAGCGTGGTATATTCGCCTGCACCATCAATTCTTTTTGTGTGACGATTGATTTTTCAGAATAGCCAAACGATAAATCTTTTGTATGCGCCAACGTCATCCATTTCCACTGTGTCAATGCTTCTGGCATGGTGAAAGAAAATTCAACATTCCCATCTGCATCTGTTTTCAGATTAGGAAAGAAGAATGCAGTTTCATTGAAGTTTTTGCGGGTTTGAGCTTGCTGTTCAGAAGAGTTATTAATTTCTGATGCTTTTTTTATTTTTTCACCATATACAAACATATCACCAACAATAATTGAGTCTTTCATTATGCCTTTTGAGCCGTCTGGGTCTCTTTCGAGATCTGGTATCCCAGTTATCAGGGGCTTACTTTTATAAACCGGCGCTGCATTAAGAGCCATTGCACTTAACTTCATGTGTTTTCCACCATATGCATTTATTCCTGAGACCGAGTTAATTAGTTCATCGTATGTTTTATATTTTGGTTCATAATAATTGTCAAAAATATTTTTATCAAAAGATTCGATTCGATTAAAACTTATTTCATCATGCCATGCAGATTGAAATTGATAACTAAGATGAATATTAGGTTTGTTCCATTCCTGCGTTTTAAATTGATCTAGCGAAGCATCGTACATGCTTGCCAAAACTTCTGCCGCAACTTTATCTTTTTTGTATCCGCTGATTTTTACTTTCCATTTTTCTTCACTGCCAGGTAATGTTTTATCACGATAAGTTTCATAAGTGATATTAAGTTCTTTATTTGTCCAAGGAACACTAATTGTATTGCTGCTATTATAAAAGCGGTTGTTTTTTACAAAAGCATAGAATATGCCAAAACCTCCTCTGTCATTTTCCGTGATATTGAAATCTGAATTTTTCTTTTCATTATTAATATTGAGAAATGAATAGATGTTAGATGATTGTTGGCCGATGGTTGGCGATAATTTTGAACTATCAATTAAAGATTGACGACCGTTTATTTGTGCAATCACAAAAACATCTTTCGCAGATGAACCAATGCCAACACTTGCTTTTTTCCCAGGCTCCGAAATTTGATAATTGTCTGTAACCCAGTTGTATTGCGGATTTGCAGGATTTCCAGTTTTTGAATTATACAATTGCATGAATTTAATATTCTTTACATCTTCTCCGTATTTGTCTTTTGCAGTTGCTTCAATTACGTACCAACCAGCGGTGAATGGTGAATGGTGAATGGCGAATAAAGCGTTTGCTTTTGTTGAATCACTTTCATCAAAGACTTTCCCAATCTTCCCCCAAGTTTCTTTTTTTGTTTCATCGCTATATTCATCATTTGGGAAATTTTTGATATAATCTTCTTTGCTCATCACAAATTGATCCGGTTGTTCCCAATAACGTTCTCGTATTAATCTGTCTGGTGATTTTAATTTATAGATTGCCACATTCACTTTTGTTGGCTCAAATTCTCCGGAAAGATTTTTTGTTTTGATGAAAATATGCTGAAGGTTGTCGGCAGTAATATCACCATCGGGAATGCTGATAGAAAGATTTAATGCTTTATATCCAACTGGCACCTGCATTTCTCCGCTTCTCGTTTCTCCGTTAATGTCGGTTACATCAGCAGAAACGGAATATTCAAACACAGGTTCCAATTCTTTTTTAATTGAGTTATCAGGAATGGCTTCAAACGTGATGGAAAACTTTCCTTCAGCATTTGTTTTTATTTCTCCATGTGCAATTTCCTGCGAGCTGTTGCGCGGACTTCTCCAACGCCACGAAAGCCACCGATAAGGATAACGAGCTTGCCTCACTACTCTGTATTTCACATTGCCCCCATCAATATTATTTCCTGCATAAGCTTTTGCAGAGCCTGTTATTTTTATGCTGTCGTTGATATGATAACTGCGTTTCAGCTTTTCATATTCCACATAAAATTTTGGTCGCTTATATTCTTCCACTGAAAAACGTTGTTCGCTTTTAGTTGAATGGTCAAAAATTTTGAATTCACCATCCAACAAGTTTTCTGGCAATTTGAATTTGCCATTATAAGAACCAAAATCATTCGTGGTCACAAAAACTGAATCTATTTTTTGTTCGTTCGCGTCATACAAAATCACTTTCGTTTTAAATTGAGAAAGAATTTTTGGTTGCTTCGACTCAAAATCTTTGGTGATGATTATCCCTTTGAAATAAACAGTTTGCGCCGGACGATAAATGGCGCGGTCAGTAAAGAAAAAAGTTTTCAGGTTGTTTTTTTCATACGTGATTTCATCATGTGCGCTTTCTTCGTCTTCATCTCTGTATCCATATTGGTTCACATCCTCATCCATAAACAAATGGTCATTCAGCGCAGTGAATTCTAATTTCAGGCTGTTGTTATTGTCAGTTTTCGGAGTAACAATCGTGAAAAAGCCGTTTTTATCAGTACTGAAATTTTCTCCTTTTCTTTCAACATCTTTATCGTATTTCTTGTCGTAATATTTATACCATGCCTGCACATTCGCTCTCGCTAGCGGCTGCCCGCTTTCTCGATTCAGTACAAAATAATCGTTGCCATTATTAATGTATGCGATGTTGGATACATAAAAGAAAGCGACAGCCATCGGGTTTTTCTGCATGCTGAAATTTTCATCAACACTTGCCAGCAAAGCATATTCGCCAACGGGCAGACTATCCACTTTTATTTCTGCACTGTGCTTTTGATAATCGTTTGTTTCAGGCAATGATTGCTGAAAAGTTTTCAGCGAAGACAACTGCGTTAATTTTTTCCAGTAATCATCCTGCCATTGATTGCCAAGATTTGCAGATTGACTTGTTTTGATAATGCGGAAATAAAGCTTTGAAAAATTTCTGTAATTTATTAATGTCCTAAAAGGTTGTCCGGGCACATTCACTTTTTCAAGTTGCATGCTCAATTCTTTATGCATGATTTGGTTCAATAAATTCCGGCAATTCGTTTTTCCTTCGGAGCTATCTTTTTGCGAAATTACTTTTGCGAAAATCTGCTTTGCCTGTAAATATGCAAATCGGTTGCTCGTGTCCGTTAATGGATTATACTGAGATGCTTTTATTGAATATTGCATTGCTTGCAGATACGAAGCTTCTGCGGCAGCAGGTTCATTGGGATATTTAATAGTGATATTCTCCAGTGATTTAAAATACAGTTCATCTGAATTGTCAATAACTGAATATTGATGGGCAAAAACCAATCTTTCAATATCCACATCAATCAGAGCATCAGGCTTTGTATCGTTATTATGAAATAAAATAAGTTCCTGAAATAATTGCAATGCCTTAAAATGAAGCGAGGCAGAATCTCTTGTGATGAAATGATAATGAGCGAAAATATTTTTATCAGCAAACACTTCCGCATTGTTTATTTCAAAAGCATAAGCTGGTTTATTAATATCGCGTTCATCATTTTTAAAATAATCCAAAGCACGGTGAGCAAGTAAATCGAATAATGTTGGACGTAAATAACGCACATTTCCTTTTATGATAATAGCATCAAAAGATTCCAGCTTCGATTCTTGTAAAAACTTTTCGTTTTTTATAGATGAAAGATATAGCTCGCTGATTCTTTTATGAAAATCATCCATGCTCCATGTAGCGATATCATCTTTCTTGAAATTGACTGTAGCGGTTCGGTCATAAAATTTGTATCTGTTCTGCTGCAAATAATTCCAATATGCTTCTGCC
>CAIYPC010000522.1 GCA_903927975.1 uncultured Bacteroidota bacterium
ATCGCTTCATAACCAATTGCGCCGACTGATATAAGAAGAATAGCTGCATTCAAAAGCGCAACAATGATGGTTGTTTTTTTATATCCGTAAGTATATTTTTCGTTTGCTTTCACTTTCATTAACCTTAGCGCAATAAGAGACATGGAAAGAGCTGCAACATCGCCAAGATTATGACCGGCATCCGACAATAAAGAAAGCGAATGAATATTTAAGCCAACAACAACTTCAATAACTACAAACAAAAAATTAAGAATGATGCCAATAACAAAAGCACGGTTCACATGCTTGATGTCAACTGTGTGATGATGGTGATGACCATGACTATGACTGTGTCCGTGATCGTGTGAATGCTCCATAATTTATTAAAATGTGCAAAGTTAATAATCCATATTTTTTATGAGCATTAATGATTGCATCAATGATGCAAAAAAGAATTGCTATTTGTAATCATCTCTTGCAGGAGAAAAAGAATCAATCACTTTGCAATCTTCAAGAGCAATTGCACTGTGCGGCATATTAGAAGGAATGACATGAACTGTTCCGGGAGTAAGCAAATATTCTTTGTCCCCAATTATCATTAGCATCTTCCCTTCCAGCAGATGTGTGATTTGCTCATGAAAATGATGATGCTCATCAAGCACACTTCCTTTTTTTATTTCCCAAAATGCCAGCGTGCTTTTATCACCATGAATCATTTTACCAAAAAATCCTGGTCTTATTTCTTTCGCATGAATGTCATCAAGATGTTCCATAAATTTTATTTTCAGCGAGATATTTTAATAAGGAGCTTTTACTGCCCCGCCGTCCACTTGAATAGTTGTGCCTGTAATATAGCTTGCAAGCGGCGATGCAAGGAACGCGACCAATGCTGCAAATTCTTCGGGTTTTCCAATCCTTCTGAGTGGAATTTCTTTTGCACGCTCTGCCAACAAATCAGCTTCAGTTTTTCCTGCAGGGATATTTTTCAATATGGTTTCTTTGGTCCTGTCTGTTAATATAATTCCAGGCGCAACATTATTCACCGTAATGTTATCTGGACCCAATTCATTTGATAACATTTTTGCCATACCAACAACGCCCATTCTCACACTTGTGGATAGCACGGAATTTTCAAGATAGGTTTTTACAGAAAGGCTGATGATATTAATGATTCTTCCGCTACCAGTTTTACGCATATACGGAATCGTTAGTCTGCTTAATCTGATGGTACTCAATAAATTTAATTCAAATGCTTTTTGCCAGGCTATGTCATCAAACGTTTCAAATTTCCCGAATGGCGGACCACCTGCATTATTCACCAAAATATCAATACTGCTAAATTTTTTTACAGACTGAAGAACAAAATTTTCTGCATCACCAGCTTTGCTCACATCAATTGGAATGCTTAGAACTTCTACATTATTTTTTGAACGAATTTCCTCAGCGGTTTTTTCAAGCTCTTCGCGATTGCGCGAACCTATCACCACGTTTGCGCCTTCGGCAGCCAAAGCATGAGCTACTGCTTTTCCCAATCCTTTACTCGCAGCAAGCACTAAAGCGGTCTTGCCTTTTAATTGTAAATCCATTTTATGAATTATTTATTCTGTATGCGCAAAGATAGCTAATACATGAAGTTGGATGGAATAAGAAAATTCAGAAATACTTGAGAAAGCAGTTAAAATCTATTCAGCATTTTATCTAAAATATTTCTTCTGATAAAAGATTTTATCGGAGGTTTATTATCAATCCATTTTGCAAGAGACGGAGAAATTGTGTAATAGAATTTGATAAAAGTTCTTCCTGCAAAAGATTTTGAAAGAACATTGTCTCTTAGTTCATAAAATTTTTGAACTTCAGCAGCTTCATGGCTTCCATAAACCGCAGTTGCAATAAAGCAGCCTTTTTTGGGGATTGCTTTTGTAAGACCATGATTTTTTTCTATCACTGAAATGGATGCAAGCTTAATGCGCATCACCGATTGCCTATGAAGGCTTACAATATTTCCTGTTATCTGAACAAGATCATCTTTTTGGATGTCAAATTGTTTTGTAATTGAAGCAAGATTATCGGAAGATGAAAAAATAAAAAAATGATTGCTTATAAGATATTTTATTTGATTCGACTCATCGCTCCTATCTCTATAAGTAATGATCAGCTCATTTTTGGGAATGTCAATTTCATTCACAACTCCTGATACTGTAATTTCTTTATCTATAAACTCTTGTTCCTTTTCCTGCAATTCATCGTTTAGCACCATGTCTTTTCCCGCATCTTTCAGGTTTCTGTACAATTCAAAATAAGGAAGCAAATCATTCAGGTTCATGCTCTTCAAAATTTTTGCAATATTAGGGCTAATTGCGGTTTTAAAACAATGTAATTTTGGCGGAATGTCAAGGCATCTAAGCTTTCGATCTTCTATCTTTCAAAATAACACACGCTCCCTCCAACCCATTCTTTGTCTTTATTATATCGAACACCAATCATTTTTCCTTTGCTTAATCTTGAAAGATTGATTGCCAATTTTGGCCTTGCTTCCCCATCTTTCCATATATACATCATCCTAACTTCAAGTTTTGCAGGAATATCTGGGGTCTCAATCACATCGGCATATTTTACTTTTTTCTGAAGTATCCAATTTTCTGGATCTTTTATTTTCTCTATATCGGATGGCACAATGTCAATCACAACACCTTGCCGTTACAGGAAATGTTTCTTTCTCTAATACACTTGCTGTTACCGGAGCGACAA
>CAIYPC010000523.1 GCA_903927975.1 uncultured Bacteroidota bacterium
CACTAACTCTTCTGTCGTCTTGGCAAGTTTTGCAACATAAAGCAATTCATCACTGATAAGATTTTGATACTCATATGCACGCATCAAGCTCCTATGGCAACGCAGCAATACATAAGCCAAGTTTTCTTGGCTGAGCTCTGAAGGTTTATGGTCGTCACTCATTTTGCAGCCCTCAGAATTTGTTTCATTTGAGCCAAATAAGATTGTGCCAATTTACGATTTGGCTCTTTCATTAACATCAAATTCTCCTTAACCTCAGGCAATTCATGCCCTTGTTTCAGTAAGTCGCAAACCTCTTCATAAACACGCTCAAATAATGCATAAGCTGTTTTTTCATCTCTTATTTCTAAAAAATTCTGTGGTAATTTCGAGGCAATGAACTTAATAACCGGGTGACTCCATAAGCAATCTCGCAAATAATTCCGGTTTTTGATTTCTCGATATGCATCTCCCGCCTTGGGTAGTTTTAAATCCTCATAAAAACCAAGACACACAGCTCGAAACTGAAAACAATTTGGAGGGAAGTCTGCGAATTTCCCGTTGTTTGTTAATTTACCTAATCTCTCCATGCCACTCTCCAATGCCTTTGGTGTTAAATCTTTTAATGCTTCAAACCATATGCCGTTATCATTTGCCCCAAACCGATTAATAAATATCGGGCCGTATATCTGTGACATTTGAATCCAAAGCCATGCCATATTCTGCTTCGATAATCTCAAAGTCTGGGAAGAGTCTTTCACCATCTGGGGATACCGCGTCTCTGTTTGCGGCAATGACATCTGCGAGTGTATATTTTGTATTGCGCGCTTTATTGGAATAACTTGCATCTGTGTCCCTCCTAAATGGGTTTTGTGCTGAATTCTCTAAAACTCTTTGGTTGTGCCTCAAATCAAGCATTAACCACCTGATAAAAAGCGGATTGTAATCAGACCATAAGCTGCCCTTACTTTGGTTGTAGCTAACAAACTGACTGATTTTTTCTGGGTTGGTTACATCAGTTAGCCCAAGGCCAATCGCTTTTTCGATTGTTTCTTCATCAGGGTAGAAATCATCACGAATAGGTGATTTAGATTCAGAAAGGTAAATTTCTTCACGGGCTTGTTGTTGTTTTTTGTTTGTAAGCCTTTCTGCTGTTATTGAAACTTGAGTAGTATTGCTTTCTAATTCACAGAACTCAGTAACTCGATTACCAAGTTTGTTGTTTGTTTTCATCAGGCTCTCAACAACCTTTAGCAGGTAATTGACAGAAAACCCGTTTGTTCCGGTTGCTGATAGTGCATTGTGATATCCGCCAACAAAAATGCTTACACAAGCTCCAGCCTTGTATAGCTCATGGATAGCAAAAACTGATTCAGGAAGCTGTAGCTTTTGTTCTGGAAATCCTTCACTCACCAAAGCGTCTAAAATTTCTTGAACTTCTTTTTCGCGTTCATCTAAAAAAACAACAACTTTGTTTGTGCTTGTAGTATTGCTTGTAGTATCTGTTATTGGTCCGCCCTTTTTAAGCGACGGTCGCTTATTTTCAATCGACGGTGCATTACTTTCGGATGATCGATCGCTTACTTTTAAACGATCGATATCTCCTTTTAGGCCTTCGATAAGACTATTTTGATTTCCTTCCCTTTTTTGGTTGTTTTTTATCCATTTATTGCAGATTTCTGGGTAAAACATAAAGTACTTTGTTTTATCAAAGTGATATCTGGGATTAGGGTTTTTATGAACTGAAATAACTTGAAGCTCTTCAAGCAACAGTAATGCAGTGTTGATAGCGTTTTTTCCGTATAGATTCAAAATGCCTTCAGCAAGATCTTCCATAGTGAAAAACAAATATGCGTTTTGGTTATTGGGTCTTCCGTCTCCATGAAGCTCTGCAATATTGTTGGCTCTAGAGTAATACTCATCATGATTGAGTTTCCAGTCATGCCAGGCTATGAAGTGAGATAAAAGAAAAGCTGCGCAATGATTTTGCCGACAAAAAGCTATTTGCCACTCATTGACTTGAATATAGCGATTGTTATTCGGTTGTTGCACACAGTTAGACTTCATTCTTGTTCTCCTGTGCAGGAGATGTTATGACGCATCTAATCATTTTTGTTTTTTCCTTTATTCACTCTAATTTTGTGTATTTACTTTATTATTTATACAATTTTGTGTATTATTGAATTATTTATTCATATTGAATAAGGTTTTATGGCTTAATTATTCAATTTTATTCATTTAATACTTATTCAGGTGGCGTGTCAAGTATTTTTTGAATAATTTATTCATTAGAGGCAAGATGACTGAGCAAACAATTAGCAACAACTTACAATTGCTTTTAAAGTTACAGGGCGATTTATCACTAAGTGATTTAGCGAGAGAAACGGGTATTCCACAACCCACCCTACATCATATTCTTGAGGGAAAAACAAAAAATCCAAGAAAAAACGCGCTTCAAAAGATTGCTGCCTTTTTTTCCGTGTCTATTCCTCAATTAATGGGTGAGCTACCATTGTCTCCTATTATCCCTAACACGATTAAAGAAAGCTTTAAAATATCAACTATACCCATTATTGATTGGGAACTTGCCAAAAATTGGAATAAGTTTCAAAAAGATCACAAACAGTTTGACGAAATAATTATTGAAAGAGAAATCAACGAGGGGTGCTTTGCTTTGCAGCTAAACAACGCAAGCATGGAGCCAGTTTTTCATGAAAATTCTATATTAATATTTGACCCTTCTAAAATTCCAAAAGAAAGGGATTTTATCCTAGCGTATATATCAAAATCTAATTCTGTCGTTTTTAATAGATTATTTGTAGATGATAAAAACTACTTCCTCAAACAGGATAAGTCCGATGGCGATGCTGAGTTAATCAAACTACACATGCCAAGCGACCACCTCATTGCAACACTCATCGAAGCAAGATTAAAGTTTTAATCTGGAGTTTCTCCGAATTTTATATCGGAATAATTCTTTTTACCTTTGGCTATAACATAGTTATGATTATCTTCCTCTAAGCTCAAAATAAAAGGATTGAAATTAGTGTTTATATCGTAATAATCAATTTTTTCTGCCTTCTTTAAATATTTAACTAGCAGCCAACTTGGAAACGCTAAGAGCAATGCAAAAGACATTTTCCACGCATATCCTGACAACATCATGTCAGTTAAATCTGACATTGGCATTTTCCAAGTATAATTCAACACGTCCACAATAATAGTAAGAAGCGCTTGTCCGATGGCTGTTGATATTAAACTCCTGGGAATATAATATTTTCCACGTGCAGCAATTTTAAGCTTTGCAAGTATATACACATTGATGATCTCCCCAACTAAAAGACCTGCCAAACCAGATAAAACATATCTAATTGTTGGATCAAAGACTACCTGATAAGCCTCGTGAGCTTTAAAATACTCAGGTGAACTAGTATGAGACACCGCAATAACAATAAGTGAGAATAAAAGCTCGCCTATTACCCCCACCCATATTATTAACCGCGGGTATGCGTAACCATATACCTCTCCCAATACATCACAAATTCCAAATGTAAACGGAAAAACAAAGATCCCACCTGGCAATATGAAACCTCCAAGTAGTGTTAGCTTATTAGCCATACACACCGTTGATAAAAGAAAGGTTAGGTATAATCCAAAAAAAATATATGGAAATTTATATTGTTTCTTTCTTGATAACGCATTTATGACTTCTTTGGGTTTCATTTTATATTCTCATACATTTTTTTTAGGTTATATTCTCTGACTGTTTCTTTTATTCCAGCCAAATAACCAATTTGATTGGCATCAATTGGGCTTAATTTTGAAATTAGTGTTTTGTCCTTAGAAATATCTATAGGCGACTTTTTCTCAACATGCTTTCCATTTTTAGATTTAATTTCTAAAATAAAATCATCCACCTCACTGCCCATTTGCTGAACAACGATGGAGTAATCAGGCGCGAGGGTTTCCAATGTTGCCATATACGTCAATGCACGAATAGTTTTTTTATCAAAGCCTTCCAAAAAATCCATATCCATAACGATATCTCGAACATTTTTACCTACTATATGTCTTCCAGACAATTTCACATCAGCTTTTTTGCAGCCCCACTCTGGACAATCATATATATCTTGAACTTCATATGTAGACTCTATGGTTTCTTTTAAAAATTGACGAAACAATCCACGTAATTTATCAAACTTCCTCACATTCATTTCCACTCCTAGTGGTACCATTTAAAAAGGTTTTATAGCGATAGCGCCAATGCTTTCTCTTCCATCAAACAATAAATCCTCAGGAAACTGTCCATTTCTATCAATATAATCTATATGTTCTATATTAAAATTAGTGCCATTCAGCGCCCTTTCCATGATTTCCTTAGTTATCCAATGAACAAATTTTGGTAAAGATGCGGCTCTCCCACTACTTTCAAACTCAGCTGGATTATTAATCTCCCCAGGCCATTGTACGTCCTCTGCTAATCTTCTTTCATATTCTGGTATAAATTTTTGCCAATTTTTTAGAAAAGGAGTCTCGCAGACAACAAAAACTCTACCTCCAGGCTTTAAAAATGAGGATAGAGAGCTCAACGATTTTTCAATTTGGGCTCCTGTAAAAAAATGCATCACTCGACAAATCAAGATCGCATCGAAGAAATTTTTTGGCAATCCCGACAGTTCATCTGGAAATTCTCCTGGGACCAACACTAAGGATGAGTCGTCACCGGTTAAAGAAGACTCTTCAATACCATGCAAATATCTACGCCTAACAACAGCCAGATTTTTAGCATCGATATCATTACAATAAACCGTAGCACCTTTTGTCAGCGCTTGTAAGGAAGTAGCGCCAAAAGCAGCCCCTATTTCTAAAATGGCACCTCCTGTTCTCGCTATTTCTTCACTATACTTTAAAAATTTTTGTGATACTGGATCACATGGTGTCGTTGTGAATCCCCCTGAAGGATTGTACGTTTTAGTGAATTTCCCGGTTTCTTCTTCTTGAGGTAACTCAATTTCACTAGCACTATCTATATCTATATATACGTGGTTATTGTGATCCAAGATGGTTTTTTTCGCCGTAGATAATATTGATAATAAAGGTATTCCTCTATCTAAAGAGCCACTTAAGAAAAATAATTTTATATCAGAAATTGCCTTATCGTAGGTTAATAAAAATAGCACGGTTGGAGTTCCATAATGTTTATGCCATCTTCGAATTTTAATATTTAACAGTGTACGCTTTAAGTTTGAATCACTAGAAACAGACTGATAAAATCCTTCAAAAACAAGGCTCATCTGTGTAAGCATACTAAAATCTTCTATCATTGAAGAACTAATTTCGTCTAGAAAATTTAAAAAAACAGCAACTTTTTCCTCGTTTCCCCGAGTTATATTTTTTTGTACCAAAGCTTCTTGAATAATTTTTTTAAATTGTACAGAGTTCATAGCA
>CAIYPC010000524.1 GCA_903927975.1 uncultured Bacteroidota bacterium
TGAACCATCAACTATGAACCTTTTTCGCAATCATCAGCATTCTCGGAGATTTTTTTGGATCATAGGCGCTCAGCTCATAATCACCAAACACTTGCTGCAACTGCATTCCATTATATGCAAACATTTCAGTGAAATCGCCCATACTGAATTTAGAAATTTTTTCGACGAACTCAATTGGTTCAGGCAACTGGTCGTCTTCAATAATTATTTTTTTATAGAAATGTGTTTCATCAAACCATTTAGTAATGTAGTAATGAACGCCATCAATTTCCTTTGTTGCTTTATGAACAAGATTATCTTCAGCGCAACGCGAGTTCAAATAATCAACCACAAAATAGCCTTCCTTTTTTAGCGATTGACAAACAGTGCGCACTGCATTATAATTTTCACGCTCCGTTCTAAAATATCCTAAACTGGTGAAGAGGTTGAATGCACAATCAAAATAATTTATCCAAAAAGGCAACCGCATATCATGCTCATAAAAATGCAGATGATCATTCTCAATTTTTTTTGCAAACTTGATATTTTCAGGAGAAAGATCAAAGCCGGTCACGTCAAATCCTTTGGCAGCAAGCATTCTGGAATGGCGACCTCTTCCACAAGCAACATCCAGCATTAATGAATTGGGTGAAGGTTTTAAATAGTCAAGAAGACAATTGATGAATGCTTCTGCTTCTTTTTCATCTCTTTCAAAATAAAGTTTATGGTAGTAAGGGGAATTGAACCATTCTCTAAACCAATCAGAAGAGACTATCATTACGCCGTTTTTTTTACAAAAATAAGAAGGCTGACAGATTAAAGACACAGTATTCTGTAGATTCAAAAAACGATGAAAAGCCATAAACAAAAACGCTGAATCAATCACATCTTTTTTTGCACAGTAATATTTGACATCAATTCAAAAAAGTATTTCTACCTGTGAATAATCTTTTGTCTTTTCTTATTTGAAAATCATTGTCGCAAATTCCTTTGTTCTGCATTTTAAAAAGACCAACAACACTTACTCCGTATTTACACCTTGTATTCTTGCACCTTGCCACTTGTCCCTTGTATCTTCTCACTAAGTACTTCTACTTGTGCATAAAATCTCTGCCTTATGTTAACAAATTTTTATTTCATTTTTTATGAGTTTTTATACGAGTTTCGTAAGAGCTTTGCCAGAGGTAACCCACGGGATATTTAAATTTTTTCTGTATTTTTTTGATAATATTTAATTCGTAGATTTTCTAAAAAGGTTTCATGTTATGTGCCGGCAAAACTTTATTTTTGTTACCTACTTAATCCATTAAACGGCGCAACTGTGGCATTGATAAAGAGCATTTCAGGAATCAGGGGAACAATTGGCGGAAAGCCCGGTGAAACCCTATCACCTCTCGACATTGTGAAGTTCACTGCTGCTTATGGCAGTTGGGTGAAAGAAAATAATACCAACAAAAAAATTGTTATTGGTCGTGACGCACGCATCAGCGGGTCAATGGTTTCAAATATTGTAACAACCACACTCACAGGTCTTGGTTTTGATGTTGTTGATCTCGGTCTCTCAACCACTCCTACCGTTGAACTTGCTGTTGTTTGGGAAAATGCAGCGGGCGGAATTATTATTACTGCAAGTCACAACCCAAGAGAATGGAACGCATTAAAATTGCTCAATCATCTCGGCGAATTTATCAGTGCCATCGATGGCAGCATCATTCTTGAAAAAGCGAAGAAAGAAGATTTTATTTTTTCCGCAGTTGATAAATTAGGAACTCACACATTCAACAATTCTTATCTCGCCAAACATATTGACACAGTAGCAAATTATCCGTTGGTGGATGTTGAATCAATCAGGAAAAAAAATTATAAAGTTGTTGTTGATGTTATCAATTCAACTGGCGCTATTGCAATCCCTGAACTGCTGAAAGCCATTGGTGTGGAAGATGTGATTGTGCTAAATGGCGAAATGAATGGAAAGTTTGCGCACAATCCGGAACCATTGCCAGAAAACCTTTCTATACTGAGCGCAACTGTTCAAAAAGTAAAAGCTGATTTTGGAATTGCCGTTGATCCCGACGTTGATCGTTTATGTTTTGTGTGCGAAGATGGAAGTATGTTCGGAGAAGAATATACCCTGGTTGCGGTATCGGATTATGTGCTCAGCAAAAAGAAAGGGAACACCGTGAGCAACATGAGCAGCACAAAAGCACTGAAAGATATTACGCTTAAAAGCGGCGGTCAATATTTTCCTTCTGCAGTTGGTGAAGTGAATGTGGTAACAAAGATGAAAGAAGTGCAAGCAGTTGTCGGCGGTGAAGGAAATGGAGGAATCATCATCCCTGATTTGCATTATGGTCGTGATGCATTGATTGGTATCGGACTTTTCTTGAGTGCATTATCTCACCACAAAAATGGCATGCGATCTTTCCGTTCGCGCTATCCTGATTATTTTATTTCTAAAAATAAAATTGAGCTACAAAAGGGAATTGATGTAGCGCAGATTTTTGATAAGATTCAAAAAAAATATAAGAACCAA
>CAIYPC010000525.1 GCA_903927975.1 uncultured Bacteroidota bacterium
ACGATAATGCAATTTGTGGATCAGCATTTCAATGCGCACCTGAATATCTTCGCTAATGGTATTTTCCCAGAGATTTTCAAGATTGGGGATGATGCCTCTACCATAACTCACAATTCGATCGCTCACGCTGGTAAATACTTCGGAATCAGGATCATCAAGGAGTGTGAATAGTGCGGATATTTCTTTTGTTTCTTCCATGTGTATGGGGTTAGAGGTAAATAGGGTTCCGTAATAGTAATACGGCTATCTTCTGAAATTATTGTAAATGATAAATTAAAATTCGTTGCTACTGATCGCATCAACTAATTGAAAATATCCACAGGCTGTGTATTAAAGTGATAAGTGATAAGAAGTAAGTGGTAAGGAATAGAAATAAAGAAGCATTCGTGTATGTTATACCATCATCTTTTATTGATAAGGGTCAATATGAATTCACGCATCAATAAGTGGCCCGCCCTCCAGAAATATCATAAATAAATCCTGTTGAAAAACTATTTTCTTCTGAGACAATATAACATGAAGAAGCAGCTACTTCTTCGATAGTGCCTAACCGTTGCATCGGTATTTTTGCAGTCATATAAGCTAATTGTTCTGGAGATGTTTTTTCATTCATCGCAGTTTTTATTACTGCGGGTGCAAGACCATTCACTGTGATTCCTGTATCAGCAAATTCTTTCGCAATGCCTTTCACCAAACCTATCACTCCTGCTTTTGTTGTGGAATAGCCAACCATTCCTGGATTACCTTCTTTGCCCGCAATAGAAGCAATAAGCAAAACACGACCCGTTCCTTTTTTCTTCATCACTGTCAAAACATACTTTGATATAAGAAATGTTCCCTTAAGATTGATCTCATAAACCCTCTCAAAATCTTTTGTTGAGTATTCTGTGATTTTTGTGCTTGTTGGTCCAACAATGCCAGCAGCATTTACTAAAATATCAATCGTTGAATATTCGCTCTCTACTTCTGCTGTCGCATCCATCACTTCCTGCTCATTGCTAATATCAACTACATGAGCTGAAACTTTTATTCCATTCTCTTCAAATTCTGCAACTGTTTTTTCAAGCAATTCTTTATTTATATCAAAAAGGGCAATTGTAGCGCCTTCAGATCCCAATCGCTTTGCAATGCCCTTTCCCAATCCTTCTGCACCACCTGTGATGATTGCTACTTTGTTTTTAAAACGATCTTGAATATGCATAGTGTGTTTGTTTTTGTTACGAGCATTATTAGCTACGAGCTGTTAGCTTTGAGCTGCGAGATCTTTGATTCGAATATTTATTTAATCTCTCATCTTGAACCTTGTATCTTGTTTCTTGGAACTTGCTTCTTCTCGCTCGCATCTCCATGCTCAAAGCTCGTAGCTCATCGCTCACAGCCTCTCTAGCTTTATCATAAACCCTCCGCCCGGAGCAAGATGAATTTTTATTGCATCATTCTTTTTCACGGTTGATGTTTCAATGATATAATCCGATGCATAATGATCCGCATTCACGCCATCCTTACAAATTGTTGCTTTGTAATTTCCATCTTCAATGAAATCAAATTTCACATCAAGATCTCTCGGCGTCCAATCAGTCATGCCACCAATATACCAATTGTTTGCTTTGTTACGCGCAGTAACAATATATTCTCCCACTTTTGCATCCGTCACAATTGTTTTGCCCCATGTTGTTGGAACGCTTCCCCATAATTCCATAAACGCTGGCTCCAACAATCCTTCCGATGGATTGCCCGAAAAGAATTGCATCGGATTATCATATATAGCAAGCATTGCCAATTGATGCGTTCTTGTGCCAGGGCTTGTTACAGTTCCTTCCACTGGTGTTGTTCCTTTCTCCGTTGCATTGTGCAATATTCCAGGTTCATAATCCATCGGACCTGCAAGCATTCTTGTAAATGGCAATATCAGATCATGCGATGGTGTAACCTTGTTGCTCCATATATTATATTCAGATCCAAGCACTGCTTCTCTTGTTATTGCATTCGGGTAAGTTCGACCAAATCCTTTTGGTGGATACGTTCCATGGAACATAATCATGATTTTATGTTCTGCGCAAGCCTTCGCGATGCGATGGTGAAAATTGACTGATAGCTGATCATCACGCTCAATAAAATCTGTCATGATGAAATCAATCCCCCATTTGTCGAATTGTGCAAGCGCGGTGTCCAATTGACGGTTCAATGTCAACGCAAGTGTCCACATTGCAATCTTCACATTTTTCTGCTTCGCATAAGCCACCAATTCATCCATATCAATATCCGGCACCACTTTCATCAGATCATTATTATCGCTCCATCCTGCATCCATCATGATGTGGCTAAACCCAAAGCGATTGGCAAAATCAATATAATATTTATACGAAGCTGTATTTCTCCCTGCTTTAAATGGAACATTGAAAAGGTTCATATCAATGATCCATTCATCAGTAATATTGCCTGGCTTCACCCAACTAACATCGGTTATGCGTGAGGGTGAGGCGAGCCTGTAAACCATATCGTTTGAAGGAAGTGATCTATCTTCTTCTGCAATCATCAACACGCGCCACGGGAAACTTCTTGTGCCTTTTGTCTTCGCAATATAATCAGCTCTCTTCTCAACTCTTTCCTGCGAGTATTCTCCATTCGCGATTTTTAATTCAATTGGATATTTTGGGAACACCGCTTTTAAAGCCGCAGTGCCCGTGCCCATTAAAAACATGCCGGGATATTCTTCCAGATCTGATTCTGTGACTGCAATCTTCGGATTTGTTTCTGGAACAATCAACACTGGTGAATAGCTGATTGAATTTATAGGAAATGAATCTATTTTTTTGAAACGATATAAATCTTCAAAGCTTGTCTGGAACATATCTCCATCTGTGCGATACTGAATCTCTGGAAAATAGCCCGAGGGATTTCCTGGGAATCTAAATTCAGCAACTTCCTTTTTTATTATCAATGAATCTTTGAACGAAGTGGAAATTCTATAAGCAACGCCATCATCAAATACTTTGAACGCTACTTTGTATGGCTGCTTAAATATTAACGTGAGTTGATTATAAACATCAGATATTATTTTTCTTTTTTCAGCAACAGGTGAAATGATTTCTTCTGAAACTTTTTTTAGTGATGAAGACTTAAATGACTTATCGAATGAAAGCGCTGGTTTATTTTCCGGGATCAAATCAATCAACGAAGGCCCCATAATGATTTTATCATTAAACAGAATCTTATAGTTAAGCTCATTATTCATCCACGTCTTTACACATATTTTTCCAGAGGGAGAACAAACCTGTAACGTATCAGCCGCGATTGCATTTATTGAAAAAAGAATTGAAAGAGAAAATAAAATATAGCCCGCATATCTCTTCGGCTTAGCAATCATCATCGTTGTTTTTGCAATAATAATGAAAACGAATTAAGATGTAAGCGATTTAAAAATCGTTTCCGCTAAATTGAAAATGAATTTAAAGCCCTGAAAGGGCGACATACGCTAGCAATAGGCATCGCCCGTTGCTATTTTGCAATGGATTACAATCTCGAAATATTATATGATAATCTATCATCCCTTTTCCCGATGGGTTCCCACCCATCGCTAGCATACCCCGCCCTTTCAGGGCTATTATGGCATATAAAGAATTATCAATTCCCTATTTCTTCTTCTTCGGGGCAGCCTTCTTCTTAGCAGGTGCTTTTTTCTTCGCGGTAGTTTTTTTATCGAATGCTTTTGGGTCTTGCGATAAGATCATTTTCTTTATATCATCAAATGGGATCACCGCGAGTTCATCAGCAGTATATTTTCCATTAGCGCCACCGCCCGTTAGTTTCAACATTTTTTTGCCATGGCGGATGAATGGTCCCCATCTTCCATTTTCAATGGCAACTTTTTCTTCGGGCCATTGTTGAATGAAACGGTTGGCTTCTTTTTCTATTTTCTTTTTCACCAGCTCATCACAATCTTTTTGTGTGAGCGTATCAAAATTATATGCACGTGGAACGTTGATGAACAAACCATTCCATTTTATATAAGGACCAAAACGACCTTTACCTTTTGTGATCGGTTTCTCGTCGTAAAATGCAATCGGTGCATCTTCTAATTTTTTTGCATTGATGATCTCGATGGCTTTTTCTAGGTCCACAGTTGATGCTTCGATGCCTCTCGGAATAGAAACAAACTGATCGCCGAATTTCACATAAGGACCGAACCTTCCGATGTTCACAGAGATCTCTTGTCCTTCATATTCACCCATTGGAGCGCCGAGTTTAAAAAGCTCCATCGCTTCTTCCAGATTAATCGTCTCAATGCTTTGTCCCGTTTTCAATTTAGCGAAACGCGGTTTCTCATCTTCTGTTTGTTCGCCGATCTGAACCATCGGTCCATAGCGGCCCATCCTTGCTATCACTCTTTTGCCCGTGCCTTCTTCCATGCCCAATTCTCTTTCGCCACTTGCACGCGTTGCGGTTTCTATTGTTTTGTCAACATCTTTTTTAAATGGGATATAAAAATCATCGATCATCACATTCCATTTCATTCTTCCCTCTGCCACTTCATCAAACTCTTCTTCAATGCGGGCTGTGAAATTATAATCCATGATGTCATCAAAATACTGCTTCAAAAAATCAGTCACCACCAACCCAAGATCTGTTGGGAATAATTTTGATTTCTCTGCTCCTGTGTTTTCCTGCTCAGTTATTTTGTTGATATGATCATTCTGCAAAACCAAGATCCTGAAATCTCTTTTCACACCTTCTTTATCGCGCTTCTCTACATAACCTCTTTTTAAGATAGTAGAAATAGTTGGTGCATAAGTAGAAGGCCTTCCAATGCCAAGTTCTTCCAATTTTTTCACGAGCGATGCCTCCGTATATCTCGGCGCAGCCCTGCTGAAACGTTCCGTTGCTCTCATATCCCTCAATGGCAATTGCTGCCTCACTGCGAGCGGCGGTAACATGCCTTCTTGATGTTCATCGTCACTTGCATCATCATCGTCACGGTCTTCCATATACACTTTCAAAAAGCCGTCAAACTTCAATACTTCACCATTCGCTGTCAACTCTTCTTTATTCGTGCTGATTAATATTTTCGCAATTGTTTTTTCTAATTCCGCATCAGCCATCTGGCTTGCCATCGTGCGTTTCCAAATCAATTCATACAAACGCTTTCCGTCGAAGTCATCAATCGTGCTCTCTTCAAAATATGTTGGACGAATGGCTTCATGCGCTTCCTGTGCAGATTCATTTTTGTTCTTGAATTTGCGCGGCTGAACATATTTCGCGCCGTACTGACTGCCTATCTGATCCTTGATTGCATCCATCGCTGTCTCGCTTAGGTTCACGCTGTCAGTACGCATGTAAGTGATCTTACCGCTTTCATATAATTTCTGCGCCAGCACCATCGTGCGACTCACAGAATAGCCAAGCTTGCGGCTCGCTTCCTGTTGCAATGTGGATGTGGTGAATGGGGGAGCGGGCGATTTTTTTGCAGGCTTCACCTGAATATCGCTCACCGTATAATTGGCACCGATGCAGCTCTTCAAAAAAGTTTCTGCATCTTCAGTGGTTGAATATTTTTTGCCTTCGGCTGAAAAGGTCACGTTGTTGCCGTTAAGATCTTTTGCCGCGAATTTTGCTTCAAGTTTAAATGTGCTTACGCTATTGAACGCATTGATTTCCCTTTCTCTTTCGGCAATGATCCTTACTGCTACGCTCTGCACGCGCCCGGCACTTAGATTGTTGCTTACGCTCATCTTTCTCCACAGCACAGGGCTCAGTTCAAAGCCCACAATGCGATCCAAAATGCGGCGGGCTTGCTGCGCGTTCACCAAGTTCATATCAACCGTGCGTGGGTTGGTCACGGCAGAGCGGATTGCTTTGGTGGTAATTTCATGAAATACGATGCGCTTGGTGGTCTTCGGATCCAAGCCGAGCACTTCGCAAAGATGCCAGCTAATGGCTTCCCCTTCGCGGTCCTCATCCGTTGCGAGCCACACCTGCTCAGATTTTTTTGCGATGCTCTTCAGTTCCCTCACCACTTTTTCCTTGTCGTCGGGAACTATATATGTAGGCTTATATTTATTGTTCACGTCAATGCCCATATCGCCTTTTGCAAGGTCGCGTATATGGCCATAACAGCTCTTCACCTCGAAATCTTTTCCCAGGATTTTTTCGATGGTCTTTGCTTTCGCGGGGGACTCCACAATCAGTAAATTCTTCGCCATGCTTTCAGAAAATGGTTTAACGTACAGAGGCTATTTCGCCTGCAAGATTACATGATAGAACCGGAATTAAAAAATCACTACCGCGCACATCAGCCCA
>CAIYPC010000526.1 GCA_903927975.1 uncultured Bacteroidota bacterium
AATTATTTTTTTGATTAGCTATTGCAAATCATCTGGCAACATAATTTCAAATTAAACACCAGAAAGCAATTAGTAACCAAATAAGCTGAAACCCTTTGTGGATTGGGATTATAGAACTGTCAAAAAAGAAATCCCCTCTTAATGTTGTAGAATTTATTTCCCAAATTTCCTCACATAGTTATCTATAACTAATAGAAAATGGTTGCCAATTTTTTTTCTCTTTTTAAATTATTGTTGTGGCACAGTTGTTGGCTTATATGAATTGCTTCAACTCTAATGTGTCGTAGAAAAGTGTTTACAGAAAAACAATCATTTTTAATTCTTAAAATTTATTTGTTATGAAAGCAATTAATTTAAAATTAGTAGCATTAAGCGTTGTTGCAGCAATTGGTCTTTTTGCCTTTAGCAAAATTGATTCTGGTTCGATTAAAGGAAAAGTGACACCTGCAAATTCATCATCTAAGGTGTGGGCAATTTCAGGGACAGATACATTGAAGGCAAGTGTGGATGGCGGATCCTTCACAATTATGGATGTGAAGCCAGGCACTTACAAATTGATTATTGAAGCCATGCCTCCATATAAAAATATGGCGAAAGAAGGAATAACAGTTAGTGATGGACAACAGACTGATGTTGGAGAAATTAAATTGCAACAAGGACAATAATAAATGCTGAAAGATATCTAGCATTAAACATAAACTTATTCCTATAAATTTTTAGTGTGTTGTGCTTACCTATATCGCCTCTCAAAATGGAGAGGCGATATTTTTTTGCTGGTATAGCGACTAAACTGATTTTACTAAAATTATTATAAGAAAACGCTTAGAAGAGAGCTGCCAACTAATCGGGTCCTCATTGCGAGGCTCTGCGAAGCAATCTGATTTACAAATAGCAATCTCTTTTATTCTAAGAGCAGATTGCTTCGCAGAGCCTCGCAATGACGTGCAACTCTCAAATTAAATTCAGCTATCTCAATTATTCGGTATTCTTTCAATCTCTGTCACTTTTTCAATTTCTCACCATCATCCCACTTTTTCATTGATCATTTTCTGAGCAGCTTCTTCAACATGCAATATTACTTCCACTGAATGCTCTGCTTTGTCATTCACAAGCGGAATAATATTCTCATTCTGAATATTTCCATCCACATTAATAATTGTTTTGTTGCTTTCATTCGCTTTCCTTGAAATCCTTATGTGATAAACAGTTTCCTCGAAGCAATAACGCACCGCAAAAGATTTCCATTCGTCGGGAACGCAAGGTTCTATCCGCAAAATATTTCCATCCCGTTTTAATCCTAAGAATGATTCAATAATAAGTTGATACATCCAACCTGCAGAGCCCGTGTACCATGTCCATCCACCACGACCTTTATGCTGTGGCGATGCGTACACATCTGCTGCCATCACATAAGGTTCTGATTTATATTTTTCAGCATCTTTAGGGTTCTTTGCATGATTGATTGGATTTATCATCGACAATAATTCCCACACTTTATTTTTATCCTGCAGTTCAGCGAAAGCCATGATGAGCCATATTGCCGAATGCGTGTACTGCCCACCGTTTTCACGAACACCAGCAACATATCCTTTTATATAACCGGGATTGAGGTTTGATTTATCGAATGGAGGGTTCAACAATTGGATCAATGGAATATCTTTTCTTACCAAATTTTTATAAGCAGATTCCATCGCAATTTTTGAACGCACTTCATTGCCCGCACCCGAAAGCACAGACCAGCTTTGAGAGATAGCATCGATACTACATTCTTCATTCACATGCGATCCGAGCGGCGTTCCATCATCAAAATATGCACGCTTATACCATTCACCATCCCACGCATTTTGTTCAATATTATTTCTCAATTTTTCTGCTTCACTTTTGCATGTTGCAGCAAACGCATTGTCATTTTGTTTTTGTGCAATGCTTGAAAATTTCGTGAGCACATCATATAAGAAAAACGCAAGCCACACACTTTCGCCTTTTCCATGAATGCCAACTTTGTCCATTCCATCATTCCAATCTCCCGAGCCCATCAACGGTAAACCATGCTCGCCAAAACGCAAACAAAATTTTATTGCGCGAACACAATGATCATACAAAGAAGATGATTGCTCTGATCTGAGTGGAAGATCATAATAAGACTCTTCATCATTATTTAAAATCCTTCCTTCCAAGAAATTGATTTTTTCATTAAGTATTGACACGTCGCCTGTATGATCAACATATCTGATTGAAACAAATGGAAGCCATAGATAATCATCAGAACAACGTGTTCGCACACCTCGGCCAATTGGAGGATGCCACCAATGCTGCACATCGCCTTCTTTAAATTGTCTTGATCCATGCAAAATAATTTGATGCCGTACGATACCGGGCTCTGTATGAATGAGCGACAACACATCTTGCAACTGATCGCGGAAACCAAATGCCCCACCCGATTGATAATAACCGCTTCTTGCCCATAAGCGACATGCAAGTGCCTGATAATTCAACCAGCCATTGGTTAAAAAATTTAATGCACTATCGGGTGTTTCAACCTGCACTCTGCCTAAAACTTTATTCCAATAACTATATACTTTTTGAAGCGCGTCATAAGCCGCACCCGGACCACGAAATTTTTTCAATGTAGCCACTGCTTCATCTCTATCTTTTCCTGCACCTACCCTGAAAATAATTTCCTGTTCCTGTTTTGATGAGATACTAACGGTGACCTGTATCGCAGCACATGAATCCAATCCTGCCCCGATTCTGTTAGAAAGTTTTGCACGGCTCATTGCATCAGGATTTGTGAGCATTCCATTACGCCCGATAAACTCCGTGCGATCCGTTGTGAATGTTCTTGAAGAATCATCCGCATCAAAAAAACCAATGCGACTTGAAAATTCAGGATTGTATGGATTGCTTGCAAGAATAGCACCTGTATCAGATTCCAGATCAGTAACCAAATGCATCACCGATTTTGTTCTCAGATCTCCAAGCACCCACTCCATATAACCAGTAACAGAAAGTTTGCGCAATCTATCCGACTGATTTTTTATTTTGATAACAATAAATTTTATAGATGCGTCTAGATCAACATAAATTTTTGTTTCAGAATAAATGCTGTCTTCGCTGTATTCAAAAACCGTGTAGCCAAAGCCATGTCGGGTGATATAAGGAGATTTTGCTTTTGATTGCAAAGGCATCGGTGTCCAAAATTGTCCGCTCTCTTCAATCAAATAAAAATTATCAAGTAGCCACTCTCCTGCTGGGGAAATGCGACTATCAGCTTTTGCTGATTCAGTTAATAAATTATGTACTTCGATCAGCACATCTTCATTATCTGCAAGCCTCTTTAATAACTGTTCTGTTTTTCTTCCCGTAATTAATATATGGCTTTTTGCAAGCGATTTTGCAAACTGTTCCATTTGCTCTTCACTAAAAAGTTCAGAGCGAATGGGCGGCTTTTCGTTTGCATATTTCTTAATAAGATTTTGTCCCGGAAATGATATTCCCAGGTGAGAGAGAATTTCCTGAATCGGATTATTCTTTAATATATCCTGTATTGGCTTATTCTTCACGTAGTTTTAAAAATTTTTTTGACTCACTAATAGCAAGAGAGCAAATATGAATATTGCAATATTCAAACCTAAAATTTGTCAAGCAGTTATTGTGTCAAGAAAAATTGAAAAATGATTGCGGATAAAAAAACTCCGGAAAATTTCCGGAGATGCATAAAGATGTAAAGTATGCTTTATTGTTGCGACTCGTAGCTTTTGATTTTATTATAAAGTGTTTTTCTATCGATTTTTAAAATTTCTGCAGCTTTTGATTTATTAAAATTTACCTGACGAAGCACATTCATAATAGTATCATATTCCGCTTGCGATGCTGCATTTTTCAAATCATTTCCCCTGTTGTTTGTCAAATGATGATTTAATGCATGTGGAGTTTCTTCATAAACAGGATATAAATTTGATTCTGATATTTCTGAAGGAAGAACTTTTGAAGAAATAAAACCTTCAGGTGTTAGCAATGTTGCTCTTCTGATCACATTGCGAAGTTCTCTCAAATTTCCTGGCCATGAATAATTTTTAAATATTTCCATCACCTCATCGTCAAATCCCTCGACATCTGTTTTTTTATTAAGCTCTGCATTTGCTTTGTTCAAAAAGAATTCAGCAAATAAAGGAATGTCTTCTTTTCTATTGCGCAACGGCGGCAATATTATTGAGAACTCGTTGAAACGATGAAATAAATCTTCTCTGAATTTTCCTTTGCGATATGATTCCTGCAAATTTTCATTGGATGCAACGATAATCCGCACATCTAAGTCGATTTCTTTTACGCCACCCACTCTTTTAAATTTTCTTTCCTGTATCACCCTTAAAAGCGCAGCCTGAATTTCGTAAGAAAGATTTGCTACCTCATCTAAAAATAATGTGCCGCCATTAGCGAGTTCAAAATGTCCTTCTTTGTCAGACAAAGCTCCTGTGAACGCTCCTTTCACATGGCCAAACAATTCACTGCCTGCTAATTCTTTTGATAACGTTCCGCAATCCATTGCTATAAAAGGACGATTTTTTCTTTCACTGTTCTGATGGATTGTTCTTGCAAAAACTTCTTTCCCAGTTCCGCTTTCACCATATAAAATAACGCTGTAATTGGTTGGGGCAACCAATTCAATTTGTTTATAAAGATCCCTTGTGGAAGGATCTTGTCCTTTTAAAAATTCTCCATTTTCTGCTGTTGATATCCTTGGTTTTTTTTCTGCAGAAGCATGTGGTTCATTAGCGCCCGGTTCGTTCAAAGATTTATTAATAACATTCAACACTTCATCAGGGATCATTGGCTTGGTGATATAATCAAAAGCTCCCGCTTTAATAACATCGATGGCTGTTTTTATATCAGAATAACCTGTGATGATAATAACAATTGCACGCGGATCAATTGTCTTAAGTTCTTGTAACACTTCTCTGCCTTCTTTATCGCCGAGCCTGAAATCACAAAGAACAATATCAAATTTTGATTCTTTAAATTTAGCGATGCCTTTGTTACCAGTATGAGCAATGTCTGTTTCAAAGCCTTTGCGTTGCAAAAACCTGCTGAGCAAATTGCACATATCCATATCATCATCTATTATTAAAATCCTTTTCATAATAATAATTATCTTCTTTTAAGAGTTATTGAAAATAGGAAAAGGCTCATAGACTCACGTCGTTACTTAAAAACATCTTGCCAAAAATAAAACACCGATAAACCTTAGTTTGTTCAGAACGGATTTGGAAACAAATCCCCATAGTGTAGAAATTTTTCCTCGCATTTGAGACAATTTTTTTAAACGCGGATATGCCACGGTTTAATTTCCCTAAAAATATATGGCAATAAAATTGAGCCTATAAATAAAATTAAAAAATTAGAACAGCAGTTATATGTCAAAAAAGGAAATACTGATAGTAGATGATGAAATAGATATTTGTCATTTGTTGAAAACAATTTTAAAGCAAAAAAATTTTAATTCATCCTTCGCAAATAGTTTATCTGATGCTCAAAAAGCCCTTGAAGAACATCCTCCATCGTTATTAATACTGGATAATCGCTTACCCGACGGAATGGGTATAGATTTTATTCCTTATGTAAAAGAAAAATATCCATCTGTGAAGATATTAATGGTTTCCGCTTTTGATAGCTCCATGGATAAAAATCAGGCTTATGATAAAGGAGCGGATTTTTTTATTGGCAAACCACTTAATAGAGATGTAATAAACAAGGCGATAGACAAACTGATGTAACTGTGTAGTAGCATTACCATTTTGTGGACTGTGTTCTACACTATTGAATAATATTTTCCTCAATGCAAAACACAACTGATGAAATTGCCTTTAAAAATTCTTGGTATAACAGTTGATGTATCATTTTAACAGGCAAAATATATAGCGTGTATAAGGGTTTAGGGAAAAAACAGCCACGCCGAAAAATCGTGGCTGTTTTTAAAAAATAAAAATTGAAAAGATAAAAATATCATGGACGGTAAAATCCATCCGCGCCCTTCCGAATATATAAAACACAATTTGTTTACATCATGGCAACTTCATCATCGTTCAAATTTTCTTCTGTTGATTTAGAAAAGCTGAATGAATTACGCAGCGCATTGCTGGAGGGAATTAGAAAGTGTGGTGAAGTTGTTCTTTCTGTTAATGATGAGCCTTTGAAGAAAACGATTTTGACGCTTGAGCAGCAGAGCAACCAATATGCAAATGAGCTGAACGCACAAATTCAGGTATTGGGTGGTTATGAGCAAATGAAATTAGAGGAAGAAAAGGAGAAGAATATTTTCAGAAAAAACAAAAATGAAAAATTGAATATTGAAAAGCAGGCGTTGACAATTTGCAGAAAAATTGAACACTCTGTGATCAGTTTGTATAGAAAAATGTTGCAAGGGGAATTAGCGAATGAAGGGTTGAGAAAGATGATGAAATATCAGATGGATGGAATTATGTGTACCACACTTCAATTAAAATTATTATCAAAGTTTCTACATAATCAGTAGGTTTCGGTCTTTTAGGGTTTAGGGTTAAAAAGGATGTTGTCTAGCATCCTTTTTTCATTTTAAGTTGCACCGAAACAACCTTTCCATTTAACAAAATGCTCAGTGGTTTTTGATCCGCAGATTTAATGTTCGGTGATTTATTTGTAGGCAATTTTTCAATTTGCAGCTCAGGTATTTTTTCCCACTCAACTTTTTTTACCACAACAGCATCTACCCCAATTGCGGTTTTATCTTTTTCATTAATAAAGATATCGCCAAGCCGTTGCTCAAAAAAAGCAGCCGTTGCCAATGCGCTTCCAGTTCCCCAATGAAAGCCAGATTGCCCCGATGGTCCATCATAACCTGAGTGCCCATAATTCTCAGGCATATTTCCAGAAATTGACACCTCGCCATCAGGTTTACCTTCATAAGTAAGCATGCTCACTTTTTTATTTTCAGGAATTGCCATTAAAACAAATGAAGCCTTGCATGCAGCAACTGCTCGTTCCAAATATTCTTTTTTATTTGTGGCGAAATAATAGTTGAGATAAGTTTCTGCAAATTGGGCTTGTCTCGTATCACTCCATTCGGCATCAGAATTTTGTGCACCAAATCCTCCAAATGCATAAAAACTGATGAAAGGAGGATTCCATACTTGTTGGTAGCGACTTAAAATATTAAGACAATATTCTCCCTGATCTAAATATTTTTTTTCTTTAAAAAGATCCCATGCTTTTAAATAAGCTTCAGCGCACCATTGTATTGATAAAGTGTTTTGCGCATACAATGCCGAAGATGAATCATAGTAAGGCATAAAAGGTTTTGCTGCGCACGAGAAATACACTTCAAAATCTTCAAATTTTTGATGAGGCAAAACTTCATTGCTGAGAAATTCAAGTGAACGGATAATCGCTTTTTTATAATCCGGAATTAATTCTGGCTTTACTTTTTTTCGCAAAAGCAATTCTTCCAAAAACCAAGTTGAAATGCCACTAGAGCCAGTTGATTGTAATGCTGAATCTGCCTGATGATCACTGACATTTATTCTCTCAGGAAAACTCCCATTTGGTTGTTGGATTTTTAAAATTGCATTGCCAAGATTTGTCGCCATTTCATCTATGCCACTTACTGCTTCATCATCTTTTTCAAAACGAAGCAGCCAATATGCGGACCAAATATTATCCGGCACATGATAAAGATTTTCGCCACCGCCTTGTCCTGATGCAACCCATTTATTTTGTTGTGTATTATAAACCGTCGGAAACCAATCATCATCTTTTGGCGCATCAAGCAATAAGTTTACACATGATAATGCTTTTTGTTGCCATTCTTTTTTCTTCAAATATTTTCCCCAATAATAAAGTCCACAAGCTGTGCGAATATTATTGAACCAGCTATGGAACCAAAGATCGTTTTTCGAATCTCTTCCAATATTTCTTTTTGTTGAATCATCATAAAATGTAGAAAGTGTGATCCCACCTTTATCTTTTCCAACGTCCACCCAATAATCTCTCAACGCCATATTATATCCTGTATCGGCATATTGTTTAAAAGGCAAGGTTTGAGGAAGCGTTGAGTGAAGATATTTTGTAGCCCACTTATTCCATAAGAACTGATTTATTTTTTCAAGAAATGCTGTAGGATTATTTCCATTAGCAATCATTACGTAAAAAGCGATCTTAAGTGGGTGTTTAAAAAAAAATGATTTATCATTTTTTACATAATAAGTATGCCCTTTCAATTTGTAGCCTGCTATTCCATAATGCATTTGAATGGATCGATCAGCATAATTCATATCAAGATAATAAGGCGCTATCGTATTTTTTGCAAGCAATTCAATATCGGGGATCATCGCGATTGATTTTTCTTTCATGCATTGAATAATGCAAGGCGATCGGAAAACATGTTGTGCAACAATTCCATCATTAGTTGCTTTTAAATTCGGCAACCAATGAAAATCATTTTTTGCTTCTTGAATCCCTGTAGCAGATCTAAAAGATATTTTCATCTGCAGATCAATATCTTTTACCATCAGCAATTTTTCAGGATTAATATCTGCCTCTATATAATAAAGGCTTTCTGAAATTTTAGAAACGTGAAGATCATTTTGTTTTAAAGGAACATTATTTTTCATGCTATCAATAACAGATGCATTTGCAATATTAATATCTGCACCAACAACCGGCAATCGTTTTATCGTCTGACTTTGCAGCTTAAAAAATATTATGCTTACAACTAAAAAAGCAATTGCATACTTTTTCATTATAATTTTTTTGTCAACTATGATAAACAGTGATGTAATATTCAATATTAAAAATTACTGTTTTGTATGAAATTACTAAATAGACATTCCCAAAGAACAAAAGATTACAAGCTTTAATGATGAAAATATTTTATTTATAAATTTCAACGAGCATAAGAAATCGACATTTATTTATTCAATAAATTTTAAAATGCATTCTTATCTTCTTTGGGCACATTATACTATGTCAAAAAAATAATTTTTGTGTCGAACCAAAGGCCCCAGTTTTCCATAAGTCTTTTCATAATTCTAGATAAAAATTAGGTGAGTAATTTTATCAAAATAATTACTCACCTAATTACTCACCTATAGATTGCTTTTTATTGAATATTTGGTGTTTACTCACCAAACAAAAAGCCCGCTAACATAATGTTTGCGGGCTTTTGTAAAAATTTGTTATTCTTTATGCGGAGAGGGAGGGATTCGAACCCTCGATACAAGTTTAAGCTCGTATAACGGTTTAGCAAACCGGCCCTTTCGGCCACTCAGGCACCTCTCCGTTTATGTTCAATGTTTTTAAGGGAGGCAAAAATAAACATTAATTGTTTTTATACCTAATCGGTTTTGCTTTTTCTTTTTGGGGCTAAAAAACAAAACCCGCTCAATTTTTGAGCGGGTTTCAAATATTTTTGGTCGATCTCTTTTTACATTGCTGCGAGTTGCACTTTTTGTTGCAATTCTGTTACGTTCTCACGGAAAAGGCTATCTGTGTCCATCAAATCTTTTACGGTTTGGCAAGAATGGATAACCGTGGTATGATCACGACCACCAAAATGTTCGCCAATTGTTTTGAGTGAATTTTTCGTGAATGCTTTTGCGAGGTACATAGTTATCTGGCGAGCCTGCACGATTTCTCTTTTTCGAGTTTTCTGCAATAGCTTTTCGTATGGCACGTCATAAAATTCGCATACCATGCGTTGAATAATCTCAATAGTAATTTCCTTGCTGCTTGTTTTCACAAAATTTCTAAGCACTTTTTTCGCCAGTTCTAAATCAATTTCACGCTTATTAAGCGAAGATTGTGCCAAAAGGGATATTAATGCGCCTTCCATCTCGCGGACATTGCTATTAATATTATAAGCGAGGTATTTAACAACCTCTTTGGGCATATCAAGCCCGTCGTTCTTCATTTTTTTCTCTAGTATCTCGATGCGCGTATCATAATCGGGCACCTGAAGATCGGCGCTAAGCCCCCAACGGAAACGACTCAATAATCTTTCCTGCATACCGTCTAAATCTTTTGGAGGCTTGTCAGAAGACAATATCAACTGCTTTCCTGATTGATGTAAATGATTGAAAATTGCAAAAAAAGCATCCTGAGATTTTTCTGCTTTGCTGAAAAACTGAACATCATCAATGATCAAAACATCTACCAATTGATAAAAATGAATGAAATCATTGATTGCATTGTTCTTGCTATGATCAATAAACTGATTGATGAATTTTTCTGAGCTCACATAAAGCACCACTTTATTATGATGCAATCTTTTCACTTCATTTCCGATTGCTTGGGCAAGATGCGTTTTACCAAGACCAACACCGCCGAAAACAACCAATGGGTTGAAAGAATTTGCCCCTGGCTTTTCAGCAACTGTTTTTCCGGCGCGTCTTGCAACACGATTGCAATCGCCCTCAATAAAAGAATCAAATGTATATACAGGATTTAATTGTGCATCTATCTGCATCTTCTTAAGCCCAGGTATTACAAATGGGTTCTTAACGGGATTGTTTATGACTAAAGGAAAATCCACTTCGTTGTTTGAATAAGTTTTATAACCATGCGCAGTAACATCCATCGTTAATGGTTTGTTTTGTTGATTTCCGCTGTCAACCATTATCCTATATTCCAGCCGCGCTTCCTTTCCTAATTGACGACGCAAGGTTTTTGCCAATAAATTTACGTAATGCTCTTCGAGATATTCATAAAAAAATTGGCTTGGCACTTGAATAACCAGCACATCGTTTTTTAATTCAACAGGTTTAATCGGTTCGAACCATGTTTTATAATGTTGCCACTCTACAATATCCTTAATTATCTCCAGGCAATTAATCCATACTTTATCAAACGTCTTTGCCATTATAATTGGTCAGCAGTTTATCTGGGTTAAAAAAAGTTTTTTGGTAAAATTTGATTCAAAAGAAATGGTTTAAAAAGTTTCGCGGGGCAACGAATATCAAAATTTTTTACTGAATAAAAAA
>CAIYPC010000527.1 GCA_903927975.1 uncultured Bacteroidota bacterium
AAAAAGATTCGATAGTTGTATATTTGTCGATACGGCTTTTATTTTTTTATTTCATTTTTTACTGAAGCTTACATTTTAAAAGACGAAATATTTTTAAACCCTAACCTTTTAATTCTCATGATTGTTTGGTCTGAAGTTTTAATGCGTTTATCTCTCGCTGCTTTTTTTGGAGCCATGGTTGGCATAGAAAGAGAAAGAAAAGATTGGGCCGCTGGGCTGCGCACTCACATGATGGTTTGTGTTGGTGCATCACTGATAATGATTGTCTCTGCGTTTGGTTTTGCTGATATTTTGGGCACTCCAAATGTTTCACTGGATCCGTCGAGAATAGCGGCGCAGGTAATAAGCGGCATCGGCTTCATAGGTGCAGGAACAATTTTATATCTGCGACAAGAAGTAATCAGAGGACTTACTACTGCAGCAGGATTATGGACAGTTGCTGGGATTGGTCTTGCTACAGGTGGAGGTATGTATTTCGCAGCAACTGCTGCTACTATTATTGTTATTATCATTCTATGGGTAATGAAACCTGTAGAAAGAAAATTTTTTAGCCGCTACAAAATTCATGTCATTAAAATCGTCACACTATCTGGCAGCAATCTTAATGTGCTTTCTTCTATCAATACAATTTTGGAAGATGAGAAAATCAATTTTCAAAATTTGACGATAGCAAAAGAAAGTATAGAGTCATCCATTTATATACGCGTCACCAATGTGAGGAATGCAAATCAGATCGTAACTATTGTAAACAAGCTGAACAGCCTTCACGAGATTAAAGAAATTTTCTGGGATAACAATTAGCTTTTATTATTACTAAGAGTTTCCAAGCCCTTTTTCGTTCAGCAATTTTTTCAAATATATTTTAGATCATGAACCTTCCTAAAACAATTCTCGCAGCACTGCTTATTCTCCCTGCTGTCTGTTTTTCCCAAAAATCATTGCCACGTTTTGAAAATGATACGGTTTATACTTCATGTGGCTACAAAATTTATGTCGGTACTGTTCTCAATTTCGCAAATGGAACAAGAAGCGCAGGTAGGTTCAAGTTTGTAAAAATTTATAGTGCTGATCATAGTCATTTGTCCGGTGCAAAAGTGTTGGTGAAAAAAATTAAGAGCTTGAATGTTTCTGGTCTTGGCAATTATTATGCGCATATCATCGGCTCAATAATTCATAATGATGGAACAACTGATAGAATTGATTTTGCCATAAATTTTGATGATGCCATTGAAGGCCTTGCAGGCTTTCCCAACGAATTAATTGTTCCTGATGAATATAAGAACAAGCCGAAAACAAAGATGGATGTTGGGGAAGAAATGAAAAAAATAAAAGATTTATTGGATAATAAATCCATCACACAAAAAGAATACGATTCATTAATAAAGACTGTTCAAAAGAATTGATTTACCAGACGCAAAAAAATGTCCCCCATTCAGCAATGGTTATCCTTGATTCTTAAACACCATTCTTCACCCAATCCATTATTCTTTATATTTGTCCCTTATTCGGTTAATCAATGGTATTGAAAAAGTTAAGCCTGATTTTATCATCAATCTCTCTTCTTTTTGCCGGGGCTTTAAAAGCACAGGATCAAATTGACAGAACTGCTTTTTATGCATCAATGGCTGCCGATGATATTAATAAAATCAATGAGCAATTAAAGATTGTTGACGCTTTGTCAACATCAGAAAAAGATGCTTATTACGGCGCATTATTGATGAAAAAAGCTGGGCTCGTGAAAGGTCCTGGCAACAAATTAAGTGTGTTTAAAGAAGGCCACAAAAAATTAGAAGCAGCCATCACAAAAAATAATGCGAACACAGAATTTCATTTTTTAAGGTTGATGATACAAGAAAATGCACCTGGTTTTTTAGGTTATAAAAGTGATATGAAAAATGATAGCGACCTTATAAAAAAATCTTATAAAGATTTACCGCAAGTTGTTCAACACGCAATAGTAGATTACAGCAAGAAATCTAAAATATTAAAACCCCAGGATTTTAATCTTCAATAAGGATGAACAAAAAAATATTAGCGATTTTTTATAGCCAAACCGGACAACTTGAAAGTATCATCGATCATTTTTCTTCGCCATTGATCGAAGCAGGAAATAGCGTTGAGAAAGTACGCATTCATACGAAAAATGAATATCCTTTTCCATGGACAGGCAAAGCCTTTTTTGCGCTGATGTCGGATTGCGTAAAAGACGTCCCGACAGAATTGCAACCCTTTTCGCTGAAAGAAAATAAATACGATCTTATTATTCTTGGCTATCAACCTTGGTTTCTTTCACCGAGCATCCCGTTTAATTCTTTCATGCAAGATCCTGCAATGAAAGCTGTGCTGAAAGGCACCCCTGTCATTACCATTACGGGCGCAAGAAATATGTGGATCAGCGCCATGGAACGCGTTAAAATAATGCTGAAAAATTCTGGGGCAAGATTGGTGGGCAATATTGCATTGGCAGACATGCACCATAATTTCGTAAGCTTTGTTACGCTGCTGCGCTGGATGTTCAAAGGCAAAAAAGATCGCTATCTGAACATTTTTCCACCAGCGGGTGTAGCTGAAAAAGATATCATCAACACAAAAACATTTGGCATAACAGTTGAAAAACATTTGGAGAAAAATGATTGGGATACATTGCAGGATGAACTGCTGCAACAGAAAGCAGTCATTATAAAATATCCGTTGATGTTCATCGAATCAAAAGCAAGAAAAATATTTGCAGTTTGGGCTGGCATTATCATAAAGAAAAAAAACCGCACCCCTTGGCTTGTTGCATTCAAATATTATCTTTTAATTGCGCTATTTATAGCCGCCCCTATTATCTTAACAGTCGATACCATTTTTTTTAGGCCTTTCCTATCAAACAGAATAAAAAGACAAAAACAACAATATTCAGGAGTGAACTAATTTATATTTATCCGATGCAGTTTAGTAACGTGTATATTAATGGAACTTCAAAATTTCTTCCGAATGAACCTATAGAGAATGAGGAAATGGAAGAATATTTGGGGCTTATAAATGAACTGGCTTCAAAGTCGAGAAGGATTGTGCTTCGCAACAATGGCATTAAGCAAAGGTATTATGCTATTTCAAAAGATGGCAAAACAACGCATACCAATTCTAAAATGACAGCATTGGCTGTTAGGGAATTGTTCCGCAATAATCCTGATGGCTTAAAATCTTTTCAGTTGCTTGCATGTGGCACTTCTTCGCCCGATCAGATGATGCCTTCTCATGCGGTGATGGTGCATGGCGAACTTCCAGAAACAAATTCCATTGAAGTGGTTTCTCCATCGGGTGTTTGCTGCGCAGGAATGCATGCGCTCAAATACGCTTATCTCTCTATTAAAACCGGTGAAGTTGAAACAGCCGTAAGCACCGGTTCTGAAATGATTTCTACTTTACTTCGCGGGGAACATTTTGAAGAAGAATCAAAAAAAGCAAGCCAACTAGAAGCAAATCCCTATATCAGTTTTGAAAAAGATTTTTTAAGATGGATGCTTTCTGATGGCGCGTCTGCTTTTTTATTATCGAACAAACCAAATGAAAATAGCATCAGCCTTCGCATTGAGTGGATGGATGGTTTTTCTTTCGCCCATCAAAAACAGGCTTGTATGTACATGGCAAGCGATAAAGAAAAAGATGGCACATTGAAAAGCTATAAAGAATTTTCGAATGAAGAGCTAATAGACAATTCAATTTTAAGCATAAAACAAGATGTGAAATTGCTGAGCGAAAATATTGTTCAGCTTGGTGGCATCGGCGTGAAGACAGTGCTTGAAAGACATGGAATGAAATCATCTGAAATCGATTATTTCCTTCCGCACATGAGCAGTGAATTTTTTAAAGATAAAATTTATACCAAGCTCATTGAAAATGGCAATCGTATTGATTATGATAAATGGTTCGTAAACCTGAGCCGCGTTGGCAATGTGGGCGCAGCTTCTGTTTATTTAATGGTGGATGAATTATTCCACAGCGGCAAACTAAAAAAAGGAGATAAAATTTTTCTGCTCGTTCCGGAAAGCTCAAGGTTCTCATATATGTTCGCGATGATGACGGCGGTGTGAAGGGATGCGGATGCGAGATATGAGATGCGGGATATGAGATATTAGCTCTCTAATTCTTTAAGGCTTTTTATTTTTACGTGGCGTCTTGCTATTAATTTATTCTTACTCCAAAAGCCATTCAGATATATGAAAAAAGAAGAAATACCACAGGATGATAGCGCACTGAAAACCCTTACCAAAGAAGTTTGTTATGCGGTCGATGATGCTGGCAATTACACGACCGAGCTTAGCACTGGTTGGGAAGTGAAAGCCAAAGCGCTTGATGTTGCATGGGAAGATATTGATCAGCGCATTGCAGATGCAAAACAAAAAGTGCTGAACAATGAAGCAAGCCCGCTATTATATTTTATGGAATGGCGATTGATGGATGTGCCGATTGTTGCGGCTTACACAGGTTTTTGGAAGTGGACAGTGAAGCGCCATCTTAAACCAAATGTCTTCAAAAAATTAAGCGAAAAAAAATTGCAGCGATACGCAGAGGCATTTAATGTGAGCGTGGAGGAGCTGAGGAGAGTGAAAGAGTAAAAGTAGTGAGTGGTAAGTGGGGAGTTGTCAGTAGTGAATAGTGAATAGTGAGTTGTGAGTGGAGCCTGTTACTCAAAACTTATTACTTACCACTTAGCACTAATTAAGACTCCCCACTCACTAAAAAATTTTTCTATGAGAGTTGAATTCGAACACTTACAATCTGCGCATTGCGAAAACGGCGTTACCACCAATTTGCTGAAAGGCGTTGGCGCCAATAAATTAACGGAGCCACTTGCATTCGGCATTGGATCAGGATTGTTTTTTGTATATATCCCATTTTTAAAAATCAATAAGGGACCAGCCATCGCATTTCGCACAATGCCTGGATTGATTTTTAAAAGAACATGCAAAGCACTTGGCATTCCGGTTGTCAGAAAAAAATTCAGGTCAAAAGAAGAAGCGCAAAAAGTGTTAGATGAATGTTTGCAATCAGGCAGACCAGTTGGTTGCCAGGTGGGCGTTTTCTATCTCACTTATTTTCCGAAACAATATCGGTTTCATTTCAATGCACATAACATCATCGTGTTTGGTAAAGAGGAAGACAATTATCTCATCAGCGATCCAGTGATGGAAACTGCCACGTCATTAAGCAGCTACGAATTGGAAAGAGTGCGGTTTGCAAAAGGTGCGCTCGCGCCACGCGGACAATTATATTACCCGAAGAAAAACAGGATCGTTACGGATGAGCAAATAAAAAACGGGATCAAAAGTGGTATTAAAAGAAATGTGCGCGACATGCTTTATATACCCGGTAGTTTCGCTGGTGTGAAAGGCATTCGTTACACTGCAAAAAAAATAAAAAAGTGGAGAGATAAATTAGGCACGCATGATGCAGGGCTATACCTCGCACAGCTCGTTCGTATGCAGGAAGAAATTGGAACGGGCGGCGGAGGCTTCAGATATATTTATGGCGCATTTTTGCAACAGGCTTATGAGTTCAATAAAATTGATGAGCTACCTGAGATTTCAAAATTATTTACGAAAGCTGGTGATCTCTGGCGCACTGCGGCAGTGCAAGCTGCGGGCATTTATAAAGGAAGGATCGGAAGCCAACAAGATTATAATGTGATGGGCGATTATTTATTAGAGGTTGCGGAAATTGAGAAGCAAGCTTTCACTGCGCTCTCTAAAATAAAATGGGATAAATGAGCAGCTTTGCCGTGAGCATAGAA
>CAIYPC010000528.1 GCA_903927975.1 uncultured Bacteroidota bacterium
GATGCAGCAATAAATTAAGAAAAATAAAAACAACAAGAGGAGAAAGTGCTCATCTTGTTGTTTTCATTTAAAAAATCTAATAAGAAAGATAAAAGCGTCCGGCGGCCTCACAGGGTTTATAAATTATAAAAAATACATTAATAGCCGCCAGACGCTTATGGGTTTTCCGGATTTTATTTTTTTTCTGCTACCAAATAAATCACACTGAGTGCTGGCACTGAAAGTTTGATAGTGCCAGTTAGTGGGGCAGAATATGCTTTAACGGACGAATAATTTAAAGGACCGCCGGTTGCTGTTGATGGACCTGTTCCATTCACATATACCTGACCAGAAAAACTTCCGTTGTCGGTTCCGCCAGTCAATACATACCAATAATATTTACTTCCGGCGGGGAAATGCTGAAAGTCGATAGATACAATATGATTGTTGACACCTGAGTTAACTATTACGGTGCTGCTTTCGCCTGATGAAAATGTTGATGAATACGTTGTGAGATCGGCATTGATCGCTTTCAATGTATCATACACCATTCTATCGCCAAAATTTTTCTGAAAGTAATACAGATAAAAAAATGCTGGCCGAGGGTTCCACTTTGGGGCATTTGGTTCATCGCCTTCATTGAACATACCCATATCATCACCGTTGTTCCATCCATTCGCAACATCCCAACGGCTTGCTTCGCCAAATTGATTTTTTATTATCGAACCAATTGTTTTTGCAGCATGAACACCTGCGATATAAGAGACCTCTTGCTTCGAACCAGTTGCCTGAATATTCCATTCAGTAAATGCAATTGGCTTGATGCCGACACCTGCAGCGCTTATCTGTTGTTTGACGTACGACATCACTGAAGTTGGAATAGCAGCTCCAGTGCTGAGTATATCTGATACCGAGGAATTGGTATTATAAGCCGTGAAATAATCGTGCACAATAAAAAAATCTGCTGCGCTTCCGGCTTGTGCAAGAACACCTTGGTTCCAGGTTTGAATACTTGTATAATCATAAGACTGTGCCGGCTGCTGATATAATGTTGCGCCAATATAAATAGTAGCGCCAACTTCTTGTGCTGCGGCCTTCATGGAATCTGCAAAAACCTTTACATGGCCCCCATACAAAGCCCCAGTAATAATGGCAGGCTGCCCATCCTTATTTTGGCTTTGATCAATGCTATAACCAGCTTCCCAATTGCCATAGCTTTCATTTCCTATCTCCCAAAACTTTGTTCTGCCATTATCATATCTCACCCAATCTGCTGCGAGATGCGCCGCAGTTGCAACCGGATTAGCACTAGTGCCATATCTAGCATAGCCATAATTTATGGTGATGATCCCAGTTGCGTTTGTTTGCGCCAGCACGCTATAATAATTGCTGAGAGAAAAAGTCCATGAAGCTGTGTTGCCACCATACCAATATCCGGCGGCAGAAGTTGAGCCATCTGAATTTATAAGATTAGCAGGAGCATCTGCAGGACCGGCTGTGGTATCATTCCAAAAATAAACGTCGCTGATGCTGCCACCTGGACCACGGATAATATTTGGGGAAAGATCCTTGAGATATTGCATCAAAGATGTTTCTGTTACCATTTGCCCAGACCAGAGATTTGAATTATTGCCATAAACATATTTAGGAACTTTTGTAATTACATTGTTCACGTTTATCGTCAATGAATCAGTAACAGTTCCTGAAGCAACTGTGCCCGCAACAAAATCGGGAGCCGTGAATGATTTTGCGCTCCAGTCATTCAAAAAAAATCCTGATGACCCTGCAACAGCAGGATCAACAGGATTATAAATTGAGTCAACAGTAGGACCAGTATTATTTCCACCACCACCTGATGGCGGTGTTACATTCTTTTTTCCACAACCTATAGCAATCAATAAACCTATTGCTAATAGATATGCGGGTTTCAGTTTCATATTCGTTTTCACATTCAGAGTTTTAAGTTTTCTTACTGTCCTTGCACAATACGGATATTATCAATTGCTATGTTTAATGTGTTGGCTGGAATTGAACCATTTGCCTGATCGTTATTAAGCGCAAAACATAAAGCAGTTGATGAATAATCTGAGAACTTAGATGCAGGCACACCACCTGTTGGGTACGAAACAAGATCCCATGTATTATTATCACTGTTTGATCCACCTGTTATTGTCAAAAGTTGAGTGAGCGGTATCGTAACAGTCACCCAACCGCTAGGTGCAAATTTTCCGCTTGGATCAGTGCTCCATGGAGCATATCTTGCCAGATAATTGTGCCAACCATACCAATCACCCATCATTATCCACAATGCACCAGCACTCCATGGATTCTTTACATAAATTTCGAATTTCAAAGAATAACCTGCCACTGAAGTGCCTGTGTTTGCAACCCATGGGACATCATTCAATTGAATGAAGCCCGGATTTCCTTGTGACCCTACACCGCTGTTATTGCCCATCGGGCTACCTTGCAATATGAATCCAGATGCGCCAGTGCCACCTGGATAATTAGTGGCAGTAGTTGGTGCATCAGCATAGCCACCAGTCCAGCCAACAAATCCTGTATTGTCAGCATTCCATTGGTTTTCAAAATTACATAAGTAACCAGGTGAAGGGCTTGCGAGATAAGTATCAAATGGCTGTGATGATGATGCAGTGCCCAATGCACCTGTTATTCTTAGTGTATCGATGCTGCTAATGCCAGCAGGAACAGTAACGCTTATTTGCGAAACGCTATTTGTAACAATGTTTGTGCCCGGTATATTGCCAGGGAACATTACCTGCGTGACCCCAACAAAATTGGTTCCATTGAGTGTTATTGTTGTGCCCGCTGTTCCGTTTTCATTTGAAACAGAAGTGATGGTCATAGGTGGTGGATAAGGATAAGATGCTTCACCAAATGTGCAATAAACACGAAGGGAATCTTGGAAAGCTGTTCCCGGTGGGATGGCAGCCGTTATTTGCGTAGCTGCTTTATTCACATTATAAGACAATGCCGTATCAGGTCCACTCGGAAGTGGAAAGGTTATTTTTTGAACGCCCTCTAAGTTAGTACCTGTGATGTAAACAATAGTACCTGTATTATCAAACGAGATAGAGCTGATCGTTGGGGGTGGCAAGTACAGCGTGAATGAGTACGTCGCCGTTCCATGATTGGTAACTACCTTGATCTGATTTTTTACATTTGGATTGGTTGCTGCTGTTTGTGCAGTCGCGGGTATAGTAACAATCAGGTTGGTGCTGGTATTATAAACCGGATTGAAATAGGCAGACGTGTCATTAAAGAAAACAGTCGTCGCTCCATTCAGGTTAGTACCTTGAATTACGATGAGCGTGCCGGGAACAGCTTCTTTAAAAAGACTGTCTTTTTTAGTTGGATCTACCGTTCTAACGTCAGTGATCATCGGCGGGCCTCCATCATTTTTTTTGCAGGCAAACTCCATTATGCTTGCCACAATAATCAAGAGGAATAATAATTTCATTTTCATATAAAAAATTTTATTAGAAAGCTTATCAATATTTTATTTTAGTAAAATCGAATGCAACCGGCGCTGATGCTAATATCGGAGCCACGAGTAACTCAGCTTCCGGATAAGGCAAATCCACAGTTGTCGGCGTGATAGTATAAGTTCTTGTACCCAATGCATGCGGATTATTTGTGTCATCCAAATAAGTGACAAAAGGATTTCCGTTGTTGTATGTTATATTATAAAGCCCTCTGTTCTGTGTGCTATAATATTGCATGGCAGAAGTAGGATCAAAATAATACCATTGCTTCCAATCATACCATGCATGACCTTCAAAGGCAAACTCAATCTTTCTTTCTTGCATAAGATCTGTAAAAGCTATGGACGACTTAGGAGCAACTCCTGCGCGGATTCTTACTGCATTGAAATATTTGAGTGCTTCAGGATCTGATGTGGAAGATGCATTTCCTAAAATGGCATCCGCATAAATGAGATATACATCTGAAAGACGGAAGACATAAGTGCTTAGGTTTTCATTTTGCTGGCTTCCCAATCCGCCATTGTCTGCTGGCGATCCTATCACATATTTTTTCACAAAAGCATGATCGTTGCCATAAAAAGTGGGAGATGAGCTAGGATCAACAGGTGCAGTGATGTGCAAACCGCTGCCGTTATATGTTGCTGTATTAAATAAAGCTGTGTCCACATGCCAACCGCCTGCGGCCTGGTTAATGTCAGGATAATAATCGCCTGGCATAAAAATCGTGGCTCTTCTGCGGATTGAATCTGCCTTGTTTGCAGGATCCATAAAATAGGCGAGCAAACTTGGTGATGCACCAAACGCGCCACCCCAACCATCTCCTGTTTGTGTGATTTTTGGATCGTAAGCCAAATTTGCCTGCATGTGATTTTCAACAAACCATTGTCCTTGTGGAGTCCATAAGAGAGAGAAAAGACTTTCTGAAGGAACTGCAGTGCCGCTAAAATATTTGCTTGTAAAAAGATCGTAGTAATTAGGCATAAGAGTAAGGCCGCTGTTATTACAAACATCTCCTGCATAAAACTTAGCACTGTCAAGATCGCTTTGAGCGCGGGTGCCGCCAGAATTTAATCCGGATCTTACGAGATAAGCCCTTGCCAGCATTCCTTCAGCGCTCCATTTGGTGATGCGGCCAGGCTGAAGCGGGGCAACAGAAAGATTATTTTTAGCCCATGTCAAATCGTTGATCATGAACTGCCATACATCTGCCAAATTATTTCTTCTGATGGTGCTATCCCCTATCTGTTGGCTATTGTTATAAATGATTGGCACTGCTCCCCAATCGAGTGCTAAAAAATAATAAGCAGCAGCCCGCATAAAATAGCATTCTGCAAGGCCTGAGCTTCTTGCGGACTGGGTTGCGCCCGAGCCTGCATTTTTGATATTGAATGCTACTACATTGGCATTTGCGATAACTGACCACAATGCCTGATAGGCACTTTGCAACGCTCCGCTCGCATCTGTAGATGCAACAGAAAACGTTAGGTAAGCACCTCTGCCATTGTAATTATCGGTAAGGCTATTGCCTCCCATTATATCTCCGATATATTGAAGCGAGGTGCCATTGTAGCCGCCCCATGAACCGTTATAAAGCGGTCCAGTTCCATTTAATATATCTGCATCAGATTGATAAAAAGTTCCCGCAGTTGGCGAAGCAAGTGGCGGCCTGTTCAAAAAATCTTTTTTGCAGCCCTGCATAATAAATATCGCAACTAGGGATATTGTTATGGTTACTATTCTCTGTCTCATGATTTAATTTTTATTGTATGCTGTTTTCATTTATCAAAAATCCAAAGCGAGGCTTATTGTATATGATCTTGTGGATGGATATCTTCCTTCATCCATACCCACAATGTTTGCCCCGCTATAATTGTACATCCCAACTTCAGGATCATATCCTTTATAGTGAGTGATGGTAAACACATTCTGCGCTTGGAAAGTGAGTAATGCGCCTCTTATCACATGAGTGGTCGCTAAATATTTTGTATTCACTCTGTAGCTGATGCGGGCGTTCTTCAATTTCAGATAAGATCCACTTTCAACATCCCATTGTGATAACCTTACGCTGCCATTCGCATCGCTGCCTGTTGGGCGTTGTATCTGATAGCCAGGATTGGTAAGCTTTGCTGTTAATGCATCAGCAGGGTCTTGGCTTGTAGGTATTGCAAAATTTGCTGCACCTTGAAAATGGTTGCTGTATGGGCTTGTGCCTAATGGCAGCGTTTCATTTTCATACCTTGTCAGGTTTAATAATTGATTGCCATAAACACCTGCAAAGAATAAGTTCAATTCAAAACCTTTATAGCTGAACGATGAATTGAAACCATAAGTGAGCTTAGGCCATGGGTTGCCGATAATCGTGCGGTCGTTATTGTCAATATAGCCATCTGGTTTGCCATTAGCGCCACTGATATCTTTAAACTTAATATCACCTACCCATGAACCTTGAACAGGATCAATAATCTGAGGTGTGCCTACACCGCCAGTTTGTATAGCATGGTTTTTTATGTCATTGTAATTCTGGAAAAGACCCTGAGCGATATAACCTGTAATCATACTCAACGGCTGTCCCACTTCTGTCAGGAATTCTGCCTGACGGCTGTTTGTGGTTGAGTAATATTGAGTATAGATAGGAGCAACCAGTTTGGTGATTTTATTCCTGTCAACTGAAAAATTAAAAGTTGTCTTCCATTGAAAATCTTTTGTTGCTATGTCCACGGTGGTCAACGATACCCCAATGCCTTTGTTCTGCATGCCACCATAATTTTCTACTGGCCAACTAAGCTGGCCGCCATAACCGCCACTCAGATAACCACCCAAATATTCAGGACCTGAAGCCGAGAGTATGAGGTTTGAAATATCTTTTTTATAAACATCCACGATTAACTCTACGCGATTGCTAAACATGTGTGCATCAAGACCGAGGTTGGTTGATTTATCCTGCTCCCATTTAAGATTTGGATTTGGAAAATTGGAAGGAAGAAAGCCAGAACCCCAAATAGTTGTAGAAGGATAAAGATTGGAATAGATAGCACCACCGGGCCCAGCGTTACCTGATATCCCATATTCCGCACGCAATTTCAAATCATTAATGAAATTTATACCCTTCATAAAATTTTCATTCGATACGACCCAAGCAACTGAAGCAGCGGGGAAAGTACCGAACCTGTTGTTAGCCCCAAAGTTTGAGCTGCCATCTCTTCTCACCACCAACTGTGCAATGTATTTACTATTGTAAGTGTAGTTGAGGCGACCGAAATAAGATTCATTAGCACCATCGCCGCGAGAACTGGTTGGCAGCGATATAACAGATCCGATAACGCTAAGCTCCTGAATTGAATTGGTTGAATAGGCTTGGCCATTCGCAAACAAACTTTGGTATGCATAATATGATCCTTCATGACCCACCATTGCGGTTATGCTATGTTCTTTTAACCTCAGGTCATACTGCAACCTTGAGTTAAGCGAAACCCAATAGTTATTGCCACTGCCCCTGCTGCCTGTAGTGTTAGGGTTTGTGTAGCTGCCTATAGTATAAGAAGGATTAAAAGTGTAGTTGTTGGTAAACGTATAGTTGCCATTTACCTCTGTGTGCCAAACCAAATTCTTTAACGGGGTTATATCTAAATTGAGACCACCGATAATGCCGAATGAAGTATTATAATTATTATTCAAGCTGGCCAATGCTATAGGATTCGTAACCGCATATTGCGCTTGCGCTGGCGAAGGACCGCCAAAGGTTCCATCAGCATTTTTAACTGGAATGGTAGGGTTTTGGTTAAGCGCCAGGTTAATAACATTTCCCTGAAATACATTCACTTTTTCTTTTGTGGTGAAGGCACTTAGGTTGGCGCCGAACTTCATCCATTTAGTAGCCTGATTACTTAGGTTTATTCTAACAGATCCTCTCTGGAAACCAGATCCGACTGCTACCCCAGCCTGATTTAAATAATCTCCTGAAAAGTAAAAAGTTGATTTGTCTGTTCCTCCGCTTAATGACAAAGAATGTTTTTGTAAAGTAGCCCGGTTGAACAATGCTTTTTGCCAATCCGTTCCAGGTCCTAATAAGCTAGGATCACTAAGCTCAGCAGGCTCAACTCCAACGAGCCCCAAAGCCTGAAGTTTTTTTATATAGTTAGCATATTGTACCAGATTCATTACTGGTTGTTCTTTTGGTCTTTCTTGTACTGATTGCAATTCAGAGGCTGTCACCTTTGTAAGCCCTGCTTTACCCTGTTTGGTAGTGATCATCAACACACCGTTTGCACCAGCCGCACCATATATAGAAGTGGCAGCAGGGCCTTCCAGAACGCTGATGTTTTCAATATCATCAGGGTTAATGCCTGCCAATTCATTTGATTGGCTTGGAGTAGAGTTATAGGCTCCTCCAGTAGGCGTGCTTGGTCTTATCTGCACTCCATCAACAACATAAAGTGGCTGATAGTTGCCCGTTACGGTGCTCACTCCTCTTATAATTACAGAAGCACCAGCACCAGGCGCTCCGCTAGTTTGCGATACATATACATTGGGCGATTTGCCAAGCAAAGCTTCATCTAATGTAACGTTCACTGTTCTGTTGAGCTCAGCACTTGAAACAGTTACCACAGCACTACTGAGATCTGACTTTTTCATTTTACCATAGCCAACCACCACCACATCCTGCAAGCTGCTATAGTCCTGCGCTAATTCAACATTAATTGAATTCATGTTTACGGCAACTTTCACTTCTTTTGTTTTGAAGCCGACTGAAGAAAACACAAGCACATCGCCAGTTTGGGCGAGAATGCTGAAATCTCCAGCTTCTGTTGAGCTTACCGCGTTTCTCGTGCCTTTAACAGAAACGCTGGCGGCGGATAACGAACTCTTGGAAACGCTGCCACTAATTTTGCCAGTTATTACCCGAGCCGCGGGTTTCTGTGCCTGCAGTCGCGCAAGCAAAAAGACCGATGCAATCACCATTGTTAAGCACCTGATCATACTCCTGAATTTAGTTTGTCTCATATAAGCAATTGTTGGTTAGAAAAAAGATTGATCCGTTTTTATTTTAGTTTGATTGTTTTTTCTTCTCCATTATATTTTACTGATATACCCTTGCTGTTATCAAAATCAAGTACCTGTGCTTTATCTTTTTTTATAAGAATGATTTTGAAATTCCGTTTCATCAGCATTCCCGTAAATGTTCCTTCGCGTTTTCCAATGCTTAATGTTTTTGCTGATTCGTTATAATAAAAATGAATGGTTGCTGATAAACCTTTCTCATAATTATAGTTTATGTTCTCATCTTCATATAAATCAAATGATGCATCTTTTCCTGCATAAACAAATAATGTAATTGGATCAGCAGCTTTTTCAGAAGCATATTGCAGATCAGGACCGAAAGGAATGATCGATCCTTCTTTCACAAACACAGGCATTTTTTCATAAGGTGCATCTGCATTTATTTTTTGTCCGCCTTCAAAATATTTTCCTGAATAGAGATCATACCAACCCTGCCCTGCCGGCAAATACAATTCTTTTTTTCTCGCCCCATATTCATAAATAGGATTTATTAATAATGATGGCCCGAATAAATATTGATCGTTGATAGAATTCACCATGCTGTCATTTGCAAAATCCATTACCAAGCCGCGCATGATGGTATAATCTTTTTTATAAATCATTCCGGTCAATGAATAGATATAAGGCATCAGACGATAGCGCAGCTTGTCGTAATAAAGCATGCTCTGATATGCAGGATGATCTTCCGGCGCAGTATTAAATATTTCACGATAAGGAAATTGTCCATGCACACGGAACAAAGGACAGAACGCGCCGAACTGATACCAACGTGTCATTTGCTCGCGCCATTCATCCAGATTTTTTCCGCTTGCATTTTCGTAGCGATGCTCAACTGCAAAGCCGCCGATATCCATCGTCCAATATGGAATTCCCGATAAAGAAAAATTAATACCTGCATTGATCTGCGCTTTCATATCGCTCCATCGCGCAGCAATATCCCCGCTCCACACAGCCGCTGCATATCGCTGCGAACCTGCAAATGCCGATCTCGTTAAAATAAATACTCTTTGGTTTGGGCTTGTTAATCGCTGACCTTCATAAATGCCTTTTGCATTTTCAAGCGGATATGCATTTAAAAATTCTGCAGCCGTGCCGAGCGCTGTTGGTGTCATCAGCTCTTTTCTTTTTTCAGCATTCACGTTTGATAATATGTCTGGCTCGCTGGCATCCATCCACCACGCATCAACTCCTTTGCTAAATAATTTTTTATTCAACAGATCCCAAAAACCTTTTTGCGCATCTGCATTAAAGGCATCATAGAAAGTGGAAACATACCCTTTGGCAATCCAATCGCGCTGGCCATCAGCAATACTTCTTCTATATAACCAGCCTTTTTCGTTGAATGATTTATACGCTGGTATTCCCTCATAAAATTTGGGCCATGCAGAGATCATGAAATGTGCGTTGTACTTTTTGTGGATCACATCGATCATACTATCAGGATTTGAAAATCTGCTTGCATCAAATTCCTGGCTTCCCCATGCATCCTGTTTCCAATAGCTCCAATCGAGCACGATATTATCAATCGGGATTTTTCTTTTTCTGAACTCATTAATCGTGTTCAGTATCTCACTTTGCGTTTTATATCTTTCCCGGCTTTGCCAAAAGCCCATTGCCCATTTTGGGGCGATTGTGGCTTTCCCAGTTATCATCCGATATCCTGAAATAATTTCATCCATATTATTTCCATAGATGAAATAATAATCGAGTTGCTTTGCAGCTTCAGAACTAAAACTGAAATTATTTTTATCTGCCGCAGGAACTGGTGTGAGATATTTTAGCGAGATATAAGATTCTCCACCATCTGGTATCCACTCAATTTTGATGGCTGATTTTTTTTCTTTTTCAAGATTGATATCTAACAAAGCGGAACCAGGGTTCCATGCCTGGCGCCATCTATCCAACATCAATTTTCCATCCACCCACACTTTCATATAACCTGCATAAGTGAAGCGGAAAGAATGACTGCCGGAAAAATCGGAACCAATAGATCCTTCCCAAACAATTGCTCCGGTAGCTATTTTGAAATCTGATGGCAGGTATAATTTTGTGGCGTTGAGATATTCGTAATCAATGGCCGATTCTGCTTTTTCCAGATCGGGCTTTGCCAGATTGTTTTTATCATTATAATAAGAAGCCGTGAGCCAGCCTTCCTGATTTTGTTTTGAAAATAATTTTAATGAAGAAAGCGGCTGATAAGCGCGAACGTCCCCAACTTTTGTGATGGAATAATTATCCCACAGAATGCCGTAGTTTTTATTGGAGATAAGGAACGGTATGGCCACTTCGGTGTTGTTCTGAAAAAGGTTCACCTGCCTGTTCCTATAATTATATATATCATCCTGATGTTGACCGAGGCCGTAAAGCGCATCGTTGTGAGAAGTTTGAAAAGTCTGGCGCAAATGATAAGATAGTTCACCTTCAAAAACAGCAGGCTCAAAACTTCTGCCGCCCGTTTCCTTTTCGCTTAATATTTCTTTATTGGCTGAATCAAGAAAAACAACAGCACCCGTTTCAACGGTAACAATGGCGGTGAGCTTCTTTGTTTTCAGCGTCACTTTCGTTTCATCTTCAGTGATGTTCCATGTAGCGGAACTTGGGATTCCGTAAACGGTGATAAGACTTTTTCTATCAGAAAGTTTGTCAAACGGGGAGGCTATTACGCGGATGATGTTTTCTGAAACGACCTGAAGTTTAACGAAGTGGGAATTTCCGGAAAAAGCGGCAGTTGGGTAAACAATAATGCCATCATCTGTCTTTACATATCTTTTTGGAGCAAGCGCATTTGGAAATGCAAAAACGCAGGTTGATAATGTAAAGCACAGTAAAGAGAAAACAAATAAATTTTTTCTTCCCAGCATAGCAATCGTTTCGTTCAATCTTTTCTCAAAAAGAATCTAGAAATGGTGGCTCATTCCTGTTAGCAGTTAATACTCTAAAGATATAGCCAAACTAAAAAAGGAAGGGGTGTTGGATGTTTATGAATAGGTATCCAAATGTTAACTATTAACAGAAAAAAGCCATTTTGGAGGTATATAATGTTAACGGATAAGTACGATTGAGTTTTATTGTTTGGTGGTTTGAAAGCTTATTTGAGAAGCAAGCAATTTGTTTTGGGAAGATGAGAAGTCTTATATTTATTTTCTGCTCGGGATATATTTTCTGATGTAAGGTTGCCCGTCTATGCTTTCACAGCCCGCTCTTTCTTTTTATTTTAATTGTACCTTTATGAAAAATAGTCATGGGCTTAGTATATGCAGAAATCACTTTAATCAATGGCGAGGATTTAATCCTTGCCAAAAGGCATATTATCGGGCAAGATGAGGTAAAGCAAATGAATGTGACTATGCTGGTTGATACCGGCTCTTATAACCTATGTATCAATGAAGAAATTCAAGAACAATTAAAATTTCCGGTAGCAGAAAAACGAAAGGCTCAAACAGCAGATGGCAGGATTGTGGAATGCGACGTAGTTGACAATGTTCAAGTACGTTTCAAAAACAGGGCGACAACCTGCAGAGCTATGATCTTGCCTGGCAATTGCGAACCACTTCTGGGCGCAATTCCTTTAGAGGATATGGACGTTTTAATCCATCCTCAGCGTCAAGAGCTAATTGTGAACCCGGACCATCCTTATTTTGCTCAGATGAAGCTAAAGTAAATTGGCTTATAAGATATCAATACTAATCATCGACCTTTTTCTCGCTTCTCCCATCTAAATTTCTGAAACTATTATCCTTTTATTTTCAGAAACCCCGTTTCCCGTAAATTCGTTGCCATATATAAACAATATGGAGCAATACGCGGCTAGTTTAAAAGAATTGTATAACAGAATACCAAGAAGGCACACTAAAGAAAATGTGATTGAGATAAACAACATTGTGGATGACTACGCAGATATTTTGGGCAAGATAGAAGCTATTAATCCATGGTATGAAAAAAATACAGCGGTCTTCTATCCTTCGTTGGAAACGATTCAGGAAACCATCAAATCTTCAAACAGTAATAAGCATTCCAAAAAAGCAAAAGATGATCTATTTGATGAAGCATCAGGATCTTTGAAAGATGATATAGAATCTTTGATCAGTGTTTATGGAGACGGGGAAAAGAAATAAGGCACAAGAGACAAGGAAGAATACAAGGCACGAGAAGCCGCCAAACTTGAACGCTTCTCAGGGCTTTCGCAAAAACAAATGAAGAGGATTAATATGTCAAGAACCTTTCTACTTTTAATCGCCATTTCATTTTCCGCAACTATAATCGTTGGCCAACCTACAACCATTGATACATTAAAACCTGAGCAATTTATTAAAACACGTGGCGGGCTCAATGATTTTTATGCTGCTATCGCGAAAAATAAAAATGCAACAGTTGCTTTTCTGGGCGGTTCAATCACCTATAATCCCGGATGGCGCGATAAAGTTTGTGCTTATCTGAAAGAAAAATTTCCTGATACAAAATTTCATTTTATTGCTGCTGGCATTCCTTCGTTAGGAAGTTTGCCTCATGCTTTTCGTCTGCAAAGGGATGTACTTGATTCCGGAAAAATAGATCTCCTTTTTATTGAGGCTGCAGTGAATGATAGAGGGAACGGCACCGATAGCATTACTCAGGTTCGATCACTCGAAGGGATTATTCGCCATGCAAAAAATAATAATCCGGCGATGGATATCATCATGATGTCTTTTGCAGATCCACAGAAAACAAAAGATTATGATAATGGTATAACTCCTGTTGAAGTGAGCAATCATGAATTGATAGCTGATCATTATCATCTGCCTTCCATAAATCTTGCGAAAGAAGTTCATGATAAATTAAACAACCATGAATTTAGTTGGGAGAAAGATTTTAAAGATTTACATCCTTCGCCATTTGGGCAAGAGCTCTATTTTGAGGCAATCAAAACATTATTACAAAAATGTTTTGATAATGCTTCTTCGCCAACCGTAAATGCAATTCTTCCTTCACCATTAAATAGATCAAATTTTTCAAATGGAAAATATGTTGCCATTGATAAAGCAAAATTTAATCCGAAATGGAAAATTGTGAAAGATTGGAAGCCGTCCGATAAGTTGGATACACGTGACGGATTTGTGCATGTTCCAATTCTCGAAGCTAATCAGCCCAGCGCATCTTTATCATTTTCATTTGAAGGAAATGCTGTTGGCATTTGTATTATTTCAGGAGCCGATGCAGGGATTATTTCATATTCAATTGACAACAGCGCATATAAAAAAATGGATCTCTTCACACAATGGAGTTCCAGGCTTCACTTGCCATGGTATTTAATATTGGAAAGCGGTTTGAAAAACGGAAAGCATATTGTCAATATAAGAATTGATGAGACCGCGAATAAAGAAAGCAAAGGGCATGAATGTAGGATTGTGCATTTTTTGGTGAATGGTGAGAGGTAGTGCAGGTTATTAACAAGGCAAAATAATTTAGAGATTTGTCAACTGCTCAGATCGTCATGTCGAGGCACGAAGCCATGACGTGTAACCCTCAAACTAAATTTAATAATCTGAATTCTATGAAATACTTCTGAACAGTTTCTATAAATTTTTCGATTTACATCAAATAAATAAAATAATTTGTACCTCTTTAAAAAATCAGCGACGATGCAACAAGCCAAAACTATCAGACAGCCCATTCATTTTTTTCAAACAGTTTTAGTCCTCTCTTTATTTGCTTTTTTATTCTCCTGTAATAATAATGCAAGCAATCAGCAAAAGACTGTCGCTTCAGATTCGTTGACAGAAGAACAAAAACATCTTCCTGAAAATGCGTTGAAAGGTCTTGTGGTGGCTGATGGACTTGAAGTTAAACCTGTTGCTACAGAGCCGATGCTAAAAAATCCTACCAATATAGATGTGGATGAAAGAGGAAGAGTGTGGGTAACCGAAGCTTATAATTATCGTCCTGCGGTGAATGGAAATCCTACCAACCCAAAAGGTGATCGGATAATGATTTTAGAAGATACCAATGGCGATGGAAAAGCTGATACTGCAAAAGTTTTTTATCAAGGACCAGAGATCAATGCACCACTTGGTATTTGTGTGCTGGGCAATAAAGTGCTCATCTCACAAAGTCCTTACGTGTGGATTTTTTATGATGATAACGGAGATGATGTTGCTGATCGCCACGAAATTTTATTTCAGGGAATTGGTGGAGAACAACATGATCATGGCATGCATACTTTCACGTTTGGTCCCGATGGAAAATTATATTTCAATTTTGGTAATGAAGGAAAAACATTGAAAGATAAAAACGGAAAGGCTGTTCTTGATCAAGATGGTGATGAAATCGGTCCGAAAAAATATCAGCAGGGAATGGTTTTTAGATGTGATGTTGACGGCTCGCATGTTGAATGTCTCGGGCAAAATTTTCGCAATCCTTATGAAGTGGCAGTTGATAGTTACGGCACAATGTGGCAAAGCGATAATGATGATGATGGCAACCGTGGCGTGCGCATCAACTATGTGATGCAATATGGAAACTATGGTTATAAAGATGAGATGACAGGAGCAAGTTGGGAGGAGAATCGCACCAATCTTGAAGATTCAATTCCTTATCGTCATTGGCATTTGAACGATCCTGGAGCTGTTCCTAATCTTTTGCAAACTGGCGCTGGTTCACCAACAGGCATGGTTGTTTATGAAGGATCATTATTGCCTGCAATTTTTCATGATCAGATAATACATAGTGATGCAGGCCCGAATGTTGTGCGTTCATATACTGTAAAGAAAAACGGTGCAGGTTATTCTGCAGAGATTGTAAATATATTGAAGGGAGAAAAAGATCAGTGGTTCCGTCCAGCAGATGTTTGCGTTGCCCCCGATGGTTCATTGATTGTTGCTGATTGGTATGATCCAGGAGTTGGGGGCCATCAAGCTGGTGATCAAACGAAAGGAAGAATTTACAGAGTGGCCCCACCGGGTTCTGTTTACACAATAAAAAAAGAAGATTATACAAATGCAGCAGGTGCAGTTGCTGCGTTGCAAAACCCAAATTTATCTGTTCGGTATCATGCATTCACCGCATTGGTTGCAATGGGCGATAAAGCCATTCCTGAATTGGAAAAACTATGGAATGGAAATGGAAACCCGAGAATGAGGGCAAGAGCTTTTTGGGTGCTGCTAAAAATTGCAGGAACCAATTCTCAAAAATATATTCAACAAGCTATTAAAGATCCAAATACTGATTTGCGGATTGTAGGAATACGCGGAGCTGCTGAAACAAATAATGCAATTGATGCATTAAGCCAATTGGTAAACGACAGTGATCCGCAAGTGCGCCGCGAATGCGCATTGGCATTGCATCATAATAAATCAGCGCAGGCTGCAGCTTTGTGGGCAACACTTGCTGCGCAAAATGATGGTAAGGATCGCTGGTATCTCGAAGCATTGGGCATTGGCGCAGACAGACAATGGGATGCTTTTTTTGCAGCTTATCTTGACAAAGTAAAAGATCCTTTGCAAACCGCAGGCTCACGCGATATTGTTTGGCGTGCAAGAAATGAAGCGGCTGTTCCATATCTCGCACAGCTTGCATCGCAACAAAATGTTCCGTTGAAAGAAAGACTGAGATATTTCCGTGCGTTTGATTTTCATAGCGGTCCTGCAAAATCAAAATTCTTGCTGGCGATGATTGAAAAAAATACTTCGAATGATGTTGAGTTCAATAAATTGGTCTTACACCTTCTTGATAAAAATACCGTCGATAAATCTGCTGCTGCACAAAAAGCATTGGCTGAAGTATTGAAATCCATTCCACAAACAGCAGAGTATTTAGAATTGGTGAGGCGATATCAATTGCATTCGGAAAATAATAATTTGCTTGAATTTGCTTTGGCAAAATCTGGAAAAGATATGGGGGAAGATGCAGCCAACATTTTATTGTCGCAGAAAGGAAGTTCATTGATCTGGAAGGCAATCAATGGATCGGATACTTCTAAAACGGATAAAATATTATTATCATTATCAGGTGTTGGCACAAAAGAATCTTTAGAAATATTGCAAACAGTTGCGTTATCAAATAAATATCAATTGCCAATTCGCAAATATGCTGCTGCACAAATTGGCAGAAGCGGCGATGGAGAAAAGAAAGTATTGGAATTATTGAAAAACAAAAAAGTGCCGGAGAATTTAATTCCTGATATTGTTTATAGCGTTCGTGGTGCATGGCAAACAGCTATCCGAAATGAAGCTGCGAGTTATTTACCAAAGACTGCAACAGCAAGCAATAAAAAAATTCCAGTAACATCTGAAGTGCTTGCACTGAAAGGCGATGCAACAGCAGGTAAAAATATCTTCATTAATAAATGTGCGCTCTGTCATCGGGTGAACAAAGAAGGCGGCGATTTCGGTCCTGCATTATCTGAGATCGGAACAAAATATCCACCAGAAGGATTGTTGAATGCAATTGTATATCCATCTGCCGGCATCAGTTTTGGTTTTGAGGGATGGGAAATAAAAATGAAAGATGGGTCAACGCTAACTGGAATTATTTCAAGCAAAACAGAAACCGACCTTGATCTGAAATCTCCCGGCGGATCGATCAAGCATATAAAAACAAGCGACATTCTTTCAAAGAAAGAATTACCTCAATCGATGATGACAGAAGGATTGTATGAAAGCATGAGCAATCAGGATCTTTCAAATTTGCTGGCGTATTTATCGGGGCTGAAGAAGAAGTAAAACAAGAGAATAATTTCCACTCAAAGATTATAAAAATCGTCTGTAAGATAAAAAACGGTATCAATAAAAAATAGAACACTATTACAGGTCAAAACATTTTCATCATGCAAATCTTCTAAGATGATGTTCAATTCATTGCTGAAATAATCATTGTTCTTTTTGTTGAGAAATCCATTAGCCGTCATTAAGTCTTTAATAAGATTTTCATCAGTAGGTTCTGTTGCAATAATATAAATCTGCTTAACCACTGCATAAAGTCTATTATCCTCATAATAAAAACCTATCAACTCATAACTGGTTTCAGGGAAAAAATAATTATGCAGGAGTAAACTATTAAATAATCTTCCCACGTTGCATAAAAAATGGAGTCATTCAACTTGATAACATGGCGACCATCTTGTTCTAGATACACCTTCTGTTCGGCACCTTCAGCTAAATATCTATCTCTATTGATGGTTGAAAATAAAACTTCATTCAGCCGTGCAAATGTTAAGATTGCCTCAGCTTCCTGCTCTTTGACAAGCTCTTTTTTTTGAGCAACTGTACCTGCTGTCTTGCTTTTTCTAATGTAGTTGGCAATTGTTTGGATAAGAGTTCCTTTTGTAACGAAGCCAGTTCCTGAAATGATATTTTTGATTTCATCCTTTAAAGGCATTTATCAAATTTAAAAATAATTCTCGACAATTCTTCCTTGCCCGCATTTACACAGTAGCGCCTTTAATCTTCTGCTCCTACAAGTTTTGTCAACTGATAATCAAATTCAAAATAATTACACCGTCTCTATCTTATCCTCTGCATTTTTTCTTTTCTCAGCATGATAAACCGAAGGCAGCATATTAAATTCTGCTTTGAAATATTTGGTGAAATATTTTGGGTTGTTGAAGCCTACTTCATAAGCAATTTCTGCAATGGTGAGATCGCTTTTTTCAAGCAATTGCGCGGCGCGTTTCAATCGAATGGAACGAATGAATTCAATCGGCGTTTTGCCCGTGAGCGTTAATAATTTTTTATAAAGTGCTACTCTGCTAATAAATAATCCGCGACTCATTTCTTCCACAGAAAATTCATCGTTCGCCATATTCTTTTCAACAAGCTCCAATGCTTGTTTTATAAATCTTTCCTCTGGAGAATCTAATTTCACATCGCTCGGGCTTGCCTGCACTTGCTTTTGATATGCCTTTTTTGATTTCTCTTCCTGAGTTAACAGGTTTTTTATTTTAGATAATAAAATCTCGAAATTAAATGGCTTGCCCATATAATCATTGGCGCCAGTTTCCAATCCTTTCAATTGCTGATCTTCTCCTGTTATTGCAGTGAGCAATATAACAGGAACGAAAGAAGTTCGTTTGTCTGATTTTATTTTTTTGCATAAATCAATGCCGTTCATTTCAGGCATGCTGATATCGCTCACCACCAAATCAGGATGCGCAGAAAGTGTTTTCTGCCAACCTTCTTTACCATCTGCTGCTTCTATCACGTTGAAAAATTCCCGCAGATTATCTTTCAGATAAAACCTGAAATCTTCATGATCTTCCACCAACAGCACAGTTGGCTTTCTGTTTTTATCAATTCCATTTTTTGCTTTCAACAAAGAATGAATTTCGTGCCCATTTTTCTCTTCGTTTATTTCAACTTCTAAAACATCTTCTTCAACTTCTGCATTTGCAAAATCATCCCGTTCAATTTTATTAAGGATCAATGAAAGTGTAAAAACACTTCCTTCATTTATTTCGCTGTCCACACTGATTGTTCCGCCATGTAGCTTCACAAATTCTTTGGTGATAGCAAGACCGATACCACTGCCCAAATTCACCATGGAGCCAGGCAGTTCATTCTGAAAAAATCTCTCAAATATTTTTTCATGTTTTTCGGGCGGAATGCCGATGCCCGTATCTTTTATTTTTATACCAAGCAAAATCTTACCGTCATTTTGTGCTGCGCCCACTTCCATATTCACTGAACCATTTTCAGGTGTGAATTTGAAAGCATTTGACAAAAGATTAAATAAAATGCGCTCTATTTTATCGTGATCAAATTTTGTGTTAAGCGATGTAAGAGAAGATTGATAACTGAAATGTATATTTTTCTTCTCGGCCAAATCCGTAAATGAATAAGAAATCCCTTTTATGAATTTCGCGATATCGCCGGCAGTTTCATTCAGCCTCAACTCCTGCACTTCCATTTTCCTGAAATCCAACAATTGGTTTACCATATTCAATAACCTTCTGGCATTGCGGTGGATCAGTTGGAATTGATTTTTCTGATTCGTTTCAGAAGTGTTCTTGATAATCTTTTCTAACGGTGAAAGGATCAGCGATAGTGGCGTGCGGAATTCATGGCTCACATTGGTGAAGAAGCGAATCTTCATCATATCCAGTTCGTGCAAACGCTGCGCTTCCCTCCGCTCATGCTCAAGTGCAAAACGCATGTGCGCACGCTGCACAATCATTCGTCTTGCGAAAACTAAAATCCCTATTGCAAGCAATACATAAATGATATAAGCAAGAGGCGTTTTCCAAAATGGCGGCAAAATTTTTATTGCGAGCTCAACCGTTTCTTTGTTCCAAGATCCATTTGCATTTAGTGTCCTTACTTTAAATGTATAATCGCCCGGATCAAGATTTGTGAATGTTGCTTTTCTGGTGTTTGCATCTGCACGCAACCATTGCTTATTAAAATCTTCGAGAATATATTCATACTTCACATTCTTTTTCACCGGAAAACCAAGCGCTGCAAATTCAATAGAGAATACATTCTCATTATACTTCAACGTAATTTCTTTTGAAGTACTTATTGATTGCGGAAGAATGACATGCCCATTCAATTTTTCTCCAATAGCAATATTGCTGTTGAAAAGCTGCAGCCCTGTTAATATCACGGGATGTTGCTTATCATCATTTCTAATATTCTCAGGATTGAAAATGTTGAAACCATTTGCTCCCCCAAAAATCAGTTCGCCTTTTTTTGTTCTGAATGCTGCTTTTTCATTGAACTCTTTTCCTTGCAGCCCATCGCTTTCATCGTAGTTTGTAAATCGCAAAGAAAAATCATTTGCCGCTTTATTTTCTGTTAACACAGCATGCGATAAACCATTTGCAGTGCCAACCCAAAAGCTGTGATCCTTGTCCTCTAAAATAGTCATTACCGCATCATCAGGAAGCCCATCCTGCGCTCTGAATATTTTACATTTTTTTGTTAACGGATCAAAAACATTCAACCCATCTCTTGTGCCGATCCATAAATAACCACGACTGTCTTGTATAAGACCGAGAATATTATTATTGCTGAGTGTTGTTGTTGGGTTATTATCATCATGCCCGTAGTGCGTAAACTTTCCGGTTCTTTTATTCATCACATCAAAACCATAAGAAGTGCCAATCCATAAATTGCTATCTTTTCCATCAACCAAAACTGTGATGTAATTTGACACAACTGAATTTGGCGCACCTCCTTTATAATGAATGAATTTATTTTTTTGTCTGTCGAACAGATCCATGCCCGCCGCAAAAGTTCCTATCCATAAATGTTTTTGTGCATCTTCCATAATCTCCCAAATTCTGTCATCGCCAATGCTATTGCTGTCAGCATCATTATGTTTATAATGTTTAAAATTTTTGCCATCAAAACAATCCATGCCGCCATAATAAGTGCCAATCCATAATTTCTGATCACGATTAACACATAAACTAACAATCACATTATTGCAAAGACTGTTTGGATTATTTGGATCATGAAGATATTGTTTGAACTCTCCTGTTTGCCTGTCCAAATAAATAAGACCTCCACCATTTGCGCCGATCCATAAATTGCCTTTCGCATCTTCTGCAAAACGGTTCACATCATTATAACTTAAGCTCGAAGAATTTAATAATTGTTTTCTATACAAAGGAAATTTGATAATATCATTATGATAATAGCTCAATCCTTTTTTGAATGTACCAATCCAAACGATGCCAGCATCATCTTTATAAATTGATGTAAGACTATTTTGGCTGATGCTTTTATCATCATCCTCTCTGTTCTCTAAATAGTGGATCGAAAAATCTTTTTTATCAAGCAGGTTAACACCACCATGATCGGTTGCGATCCAAATAAGCCCGTTATTATCCTGCACAATTCCATTCACCAAATCATTATTCAGATCGCTTTTTCCAATCCCTTTATGAATATGTTGTATTTGACCAGACGAAGTGTTGTAATAAAAAATACCTAAATGATTATTGGATGCGA
>CAIYPC010000529.1 GCA_903927975.1 uncultured Bacteroidota bacterium
ACAAATCTGCCGCTTCCTTCGGTTACCGTCACCATTAAAAATGTGAAAGGTGGCGTGGTTTCTGATTCCCTTGGAAATTTTACTGTGAAATATGAAAAGCCTTTTTCTCAGTTGGTATTTTCTATTGTAGGATATAAAGATCAAACGGTAAATGTAAAATCTCAATTATACACAGAAAGTGCGCTTGAAACAATCGTCACAAAAAAAGATACTGTTACAACTGACAGCACAATGTCCAAGATGATGAAGGCTGATTCACTTCTTCACGACGCAAGTCTTCATCTTATTGACACAAGCATACATATTGGTGATTCATCACTCGTAAAAATAGATTCAACGGTTCAGCATCCTGATTCAAGTTTGAATAAAACTGTGGCATCACCTGATGAAAATTTGCTCGTTGTATCAATGCAGCCCAATAGCAGTTTGCTTAAATCAGTAACGGTAAAAAGCAAGCGAACGAAATATCGCAACAAAGACAATCCTGCGGTGGAGCTTATTAGAAAGGTAATTGACAATAAGCCAAAAAATAAGATTGAGGCAAATGAATATGCACAGTATGAGAAGTATGAAAAAATGCAGATTTCGATTGATAATCTTTCTTCGAAAGTGAGGGATAGCAAACTCACCAAAAAATATCATTTCCTTTTTGAAAATGCAGATACAACAACAATTCCAGGCAAAGCACTTTTGCCTGTTTATCTGGAAGAGAAAATTTCGCACGATTATTTTCGTGCAAGCCCACAAAAAAGCAAGTCAATTGTGGTAGCTCACAAAAGAGTTGATTTTGGAGAATTTGTAGATATGCATGGAGTGAGCAATTATTTGAATCGTCTATATGCTGAAGTGAATATTTATGATAACAACATTCCATTATTTACAAATCTTTTCCTGAGTCCAATTGCTGATATGGCCCCAACGTTTTATATGTTCTTTATTTCAGACACTGTTGTTGAAGACGGACAAAAATTTGTGAGGCTCACATTCAGACCAAGAAACCCAAATGATTTTTTATTTCGAGGAACATTATATGTTACACTTGATGGAAATTATGCTGTGCAGAAATTCACTATGTTCACCAGCAAGAATATCAATTTGAATTTTGTTCGTGAATTAAGGATTGCGCAGGATTTTATCAAACAGGATAATGGCAGATATCTGCTTTCAAAAAGCACGGTAATTGGTGATCTGGGTGTATTTAAAAAAGGCACAGGGGTGTTCGGGCAAAGAACTGTTTCGTATAAGGATTTTGCTTTCAATCAGCCAATAGCCGATAGCATTTTTAAAGGACCGCCGATTGTTGAGCGTGACCCTACTTCAATTGGTCAGGATAGTTTCTGGACAACGCATCGTCATGATACACTTTCAAAAGCAGAATCGAAAGTGTATGCAAATATTGATAGCTTGAAAAATATGCCATCGTTCAGAAGGCTGATGGATTGGGCAACATTATTATTAGCTGGTTACAAACAAGCTGGTCCATTTGAAATTGGACCTGCAAGCACATTTTATAGTTTCAATCCCGTTGAAGGTTTCCGATTGAGATTTGGTGGTCGCACCACAGCAAAATTCAGCAACCGCATGTATTTTGAAGGTTATGGCGCGTATGGATTTGGCGATCAGAAATGGAAATATTTTGGGAGCGCTACTTATTCGATCAACAATAAGTCCGTATATGGATTCCCGTTAAATTATATAAGAGCCAGCTATCAGCACGAAACAAAAATTCCCGGCGAAGAGTTGCAGTTTGTGCAGGAAGATAATTTCTTGCTTTCGTTTAAAAGAGGCAATAACGATAAGTGGCTTTACAATGATTATTTTAAATTGAATTATGTCTATGAGTTCGGTAATCATTTCTCTTATGATTTTGGATATAAATATTGGAAGCAATACCCTGCGGGATCACTCAGCTATATCCAACAGAATAATGATACGATAAGAAACATCACCACAAGCGAGTTATCTGTTCAGTTCAGATGGGCACCGAATGAACAATTTTATCAGGGCAAATTATATAGGATCCCGATTTTCAATAAATATCCTGTGTTCACTTTTCGCTATATCGCAGGCATTAAAGGATTGCTTGGCGGGGAATATAATTATCAGAATATCACGCTGAATATTTTCAAACGATTCTATCTTTCGCAATTTGGCTACACAGATGTGACTGCTGAGGGCGGCTATTTATTCGGCAAAGTGCCTTGGCCGCTCGCCGATCTGCCACACGCTAACCAAACTTATGGCTATCAATTGAACTCATATAACCTTATGAACTTTCTTGAATTTGTGGGCGATCATTATGTGAGCCTTGATGTGGATCATTATTTTAACGGGTTTATTTTCAATAAAATTCCTTTTCTGAAAAAATTGAAATGGAGGGAGGTAATAGAGGGCAAATTGCTTTATGGTGGGCTGAGAAATGAGAATAATCCTTTTGTTGCAACAACTGTCGATCAGTTAAAATTCCCGACAGGTATTGCGCCTACTTTCCCCTTAGGCAATCAGCCTTATATCGAGGCGGGTTTTGGTGTTGCCAATATTTTTAAGTTGGTGAGAGTGGATTTTATTAAAAGATTTACTTATTTGAATAACCCGGATATCCCTCTGTCGTGGACAGTTCGATTCCGAGTAAAATTTGATTTTTAATTAGTTTATAGGAAATTGCATAACTTTTAGCTGCATGAAAAGAACTTCTTTAAGAACGCAATTACAACAGGGCATTTATAAAGTGATAAATCCCTTTGTGAAATTGCTCATTAAACTTGGCCTCACGCCAAATGCTGTCACCACAATCGGGCTGCTGCTCAATATTGGCGTGGCCGTGATTTTTATTTTTGGTGGTGAAGAAGGCAACCGTGGCGACCTTCGCTATATTGGATGGGCAGGTGCTTTAATATTATTTGCTGGATTGTTTGATATGCTCGATGGTCAGGTTGCGCGTTTGGGAAATATGAGTTCTCGTTTTGGAGCTTTATATGATTCCGTGCTCGATCGTTATAGCGAGCTGATCATGTTTTTCGGCATCTGTTATTATCTTGTCGCGCATCACTATTTCATCAGTTCATTGATTGCATTTATTGGTATGATTGGTTCCATGATGGTGAGCTATACAAGAGCCCGTTCAGAAGGTCTGGGCATTGAAAATAAAGGTGGCTTGATGCAGCGACCTGAAAGAGTGATCACAATAGCAGTTGCTGCGATAGCCTGCAGCATTACGGCTCATTATATCGGGGGCAATTATAGATTATTTGTTTCTGGAATTCCTTTCCACATTTTTGAGCCGATGTCTGTTTTTATTATTCCGCTTACCATTTTGGCGTTGATGACAAATATTACTGCTATCAAAAGATTGATGGATGCCAAGAAAGCCCTCGAAGCGAAAGACAAAACAGATAAGCTGACTGTTCCTTTAAAAAGAGATCCAAAAGCAAAAGCAATGATGTGGCTGCTGCTCTTTACTGTTGTATTATTCGGTTATACTAAACCGTTACTTAACCATATTCTCACGTCAAATGCCAAAAATGTTTCGGTGATTGCCGATGATGGAATAGACACTTTTCCTGTTCCGACAGGAATTAAAAATCAGCTTTTCTATCTTCAAAAAACGCCGAACATCAACACGATTATGTGTGAATTGAATTTGGATTCCAAAGGTCAGGTTGATGAAGACAATCCGGTGCACGTATATTGGATAAGGTATAGAGAAGGAGGGGAGAGAGCTGAGCTTACTTTCATTCAAAGAACTTTTGCTTATGGCATCAAATCAAGATCATTGGGAAACGGAAGATTTGAAATTCATTTTGTATCATATAAAAAGAAACCATTTTACATTGTAAAATCAGCGGCAGATAATCAGTACCATGCTTATGCAAGCATTGATAAAAAAATGGTAGTCTTAAAACGGGTCTATATAAAAATTAATCCCGGAGGTACTTTCTGGTCCCCAAATATTGAGTACATCGAGTTGAAAGGAGTGGATCCTGTTACAGGAAAAGAAGTGATGGAAAGAAATAAAGTTTAGGATCGATTAACATGATTCCATGAGCCAAACCCCAGCCGATCATCAACCGAGTTTTTTTAGTGCTAAAAATATTTTTCTTGTAATAATCATTTCGGCTTTTTATCTCGCACTTTCTTCTTTTTTAATTGGCTTTAAAACTGATCAGGTTTATTTGGTGCTGCTTTTTGCATTGATGTATTTTTTGTCGCGCACAACCAGAAAATTTATCATCGCTTTTTCGATATTTATTATCTACTGGATTGTTTTTGATTACATGAAAGCGTTCCCGAATTACTTGTATAGTAAAGTGCATATTGGTGATCTTTATTTTTCTGAAAAGAAAATATTCGGCATTTTGTCTAATGGAGTTTTGATAACCCCCAATGAGTATTGGCTGCGAAATGGCAGTACTTTTTTAGATGTGCTTGCCGGGATATTTTACCTCACTTGGATACCAGTTCCATTGATGTTTGCCGGTTATTTATTTTTTAAAAAGAGAAAGCAATTTTTTTATTTCTCGCTCACTTTTTTTCTAGTGAATATTATTGGCTTTATTATTTATTATGCTTTCCCCGCAGCACCGCCTTGGTATGTTCAGCAACATGGCTTTGCATTTGATGCAGCAACGCACGGAAGTACTGCAGGCCTTTCAAGGTTCGATCATTTTTTTCATGTTGATATTTTCAAATCCATCTACGCAAAAAGTTCCAATGTTTTTGCAGCCATGCCATCACTTCATTCTTCTTATCCGGTGATTGTTTTATACTTTGGTTTGAAAAATAAATTGGGCATCATAAATATTTTGTTTGCGATTATTATGATGGGCGTCTGGTTTTCTGCAGTGTATGCGAGCCATCACTATGTGCTTGATGTAGTTGCCGGAATTGGCTGCGCCATTACAGGTATTTCGCTATTTCAATTGCTGGCGAATAATAATAAAATAGTAAAGAGGTTTATTGATAAGATGGTGCAGATAACTTCTTAGTATTTGATTGAACAGACTGCTTTTTTTCCCGATCCATATTTTTAATAAGAATATTAACTTTGAATAATGGCAGAAGATTTATCAATATCAATCGGTTCAAAAACCGAAAATTATCAATCCATCATCCCACAAATAAAAGCATTGATTGATGGCGAGCCGGATTTGGTGGCAAATCTCGCTAACATTGTAGCTGCGTTAAAAGAACAATTCGGCTGGTTTTGGATAGGGTTTTATTTGGTGAAAAAAGATGAACTGGTGCTTGCTCCATTTCAAGGTCCTGTTGCCTGCACAAGAATTAAAAAGGGAAGAGGCGTTTGCGGAACAAGCTGGGCAAAGGCTGAAACCCTTATTGTTCCTGATGTTGAGGCTTTCCCCGGACATATCGCATGCAGCAGTTTGTCTAAATCTGAAATTGTGGTGCCGGTTATCAGGAACAATGAAGTTATTGGCGTTTTAGATGTTGACAGCAGTGAACTGGATACTTTTGACGAAACCGATAAAAAATTTCTTGAAGAGATAACAGATATGGTCGTTTTTGACGTTTAGATAATAATAAGGCTTGCCTTATTGCCTATCTTATTCTACGACTTACTGTATTTATTTTTTGAAAACTTGAAATCATGAAAAAAATCTTTGTTATTTTTTTATTCAGCCTAGGTATTGTTGCTAAATCTTACAGCCAGAAAATAAATATTTCGGATTTGGTTGGAACATGGGATCAGAATGTGAGCAGCCAAGCTGCGACAATTATTTTTGATGACACTTCAAGAGTCAGGTTTTCATATAAAGGTCATACCGGATCGACAACAAAATATTATTATCTCCTTAATAATTCCCAAACTCCGGCTGTTCTGACCGTTGATTATAAAGCTAACCACAAAAGGAACAGGAACATCTATTTGATTGAACTGGTTGATAAGAACACCATTAAATTGCAGGTGCTTCATAAAGATGAAGACAGAACTCATTTCAGTGATGATAAAGACAAGATTGTGACATTGATGAGAAGGATGGATTTGTAGAGAGGGATTTTGATACGAGATTCGGGATTCGGTTTGCGCAGAGGCAAGATTCATCCACTTTCATGTCATACTTTACATCTCGTGTCCAATATCACACATCTTGCACATTGTGCCTTTCTTCTCGTATCCCGTATCTGGCATCTCAAACATTAATCATCCTATCATGCCATCCTCATTAAAATCTTCCACCAAAAAGAAAGCAGATATTAAATATGAAGATAAATCTGCGGGGCAACCTCAGCTCGTTCTAATATTTGAAGAAATTAAAAAATTATTATTGCCTTATGTGAAAGGCACTATCAAACTCCATGGCGGCGATAAAGGCAAGATTATTTTAGTCAGTGAAAAGGATATTGAAGTTGCTGGAAGAAAATTGAATGAAATATGGTTTGCCTCGGCGCTTGTTCAGAAGGGTTATGTGGGTTTTTATTATATGCCAATCTATACTCAGACTAATAAAATCAAAAAATTATTATCCCCTGAATTATTAAAATGCCTGAAAGGCAAAGCATGTTTCCATATTAAAAAGCCTGACACTCTTACCTTCTCGCAAATAAAAGATGCGCTCAAAATTGGTTATGATAGTTATAAGGAGATGGGCTGGGTGTAGGGGAGTTTCCAGTTTTTCAGTTTGTAGTTTCTAGTTCTTATAAACGGCAAGTTGGTTTCCTTTCATTCTTCATTTGAACATATTTTTTGCAAACTAGATTTAACTTTATAAGCTATTCAAATAAACAAGAAAGCCAATACATTTTTGCATTGGCTTTCTCTTTTTTCAACTATAAATTTCTCAATTATTAATTAAACTTTACTTCTTCGTAAAATCACCGGCGTAAATAAGCACAATCTTATCATTGCTGATATACTTGCGCAAAGCAGCATTCACCTGATTAAGCGTTAATTTTTTCGCAGCAGTTTCATAGTCAGTAAAGAAATTCAAATCTTTTCCCTGATCCATATAAGATGCCAAACGAGAGGCAATCTGCTGATCAAAACCCAATTCTGTTTTCCTTTGTTGAAGCCAGCTAACCATCGTTTTTTTCAACTCATCCTCTTTAAAACCACCTTGCAAAGTTTTATTGATTTCATCGCGCAGTGCACTATCAAGTCTATCTTTATATGTAGGATTGAAAATTGCATACAATCCCCATGATGATGAAGGGTATTTATAATTGAAATTTAAAAATGATCCTGCGCCATAGCTCATGCCTTCAGCTTCGCGGAGGCGCTGCGGGATGCGTGATGATAAGAACGCACCGCCACCGAGCATTTCATTGGCAATATCAAGTGCAATAAAATCTGCGTCGCCTTGCTTTAACGGAATATTTATGGCACCAATGCAAATAGCATTTGTTTTGTCTTTTATATTAATAACTTCTGTGCCGCCTTTCACATCAAAATATTTTTCTTCGATATCAGTATAAGGCTGTTTGCTGTTGAAGTTGCTTAAATTTTTATCGAGAAAAGATTTTGCCATTGCAGGATCAAACACACCAACAAAGGCTGCGAATCCATGATTGGTGCCATAAAAATCATTATAGAATTTTTTCAGATCATCTATTGATACTTTTTGAATGTCTTCCAGATTTTCATCGATGCTTGAAGCATAGAGTGGATGCCCTTTCGGATAAAGCGATGTTTTTTTGCTGATGGCGTTGAATGCGACAAACTGCGGATCGCTGCGGTTATTTTCATATTCGCCCTTCATATCAAGCAACATCTTATCGAATTCATTCTTATCAAAAGATGGATGAAGAATAATATCAGCAAGCAGATCAAGCGCAGCATTGATATTATCTTTATCAGTGCTCATACTTATATTAATAGAAGAAGCGCCACTGCCAATATCAATGCTCGTTTTTATTTTATCCAACAGATCATTGATCTCTTTTTTACTTTTCGAAGTAGTCCCATTTTTCATCATTCTTCCTGTTAATTGGGGAATGAGGGTTTTGTCGGTAAGGCTTTTTTCATCACCCACTTTCAAAATAATATTTGCATAAATTTTATCTCCTTTGGTTGGTTTTTTCAGCAGGGCATATTTCATTCCGTTTGCAAAGGAACCGTATTCTGTATTTTTTTTGATGTTGGCAATAGTTGCTTCAAAAGTTTCTGTTTGCGCTGTGGTAGCTTTGCCTTTATAATCTTTCACCAAAGCATTAATATCAGGTCGCGCTGAAACTACTGTCCTTTCAGGATTTTTATCGGGTGTGAAAACGCCGACGGTTCTATTGC
>CAIYPC010000530.1 GCA_903927975.1 uncultured Bacteroidota bacterium
GAATCATTTTTATGTCGAAATTTTTAATAGCCGGACTTGGCAATTTTGATTCTGAATATGCCGGAACACGGCACAATATTGGGTTTGATATAGTGGATGCATTTTCTCAAAAACATGAAGGCAATTTTTCAGTGAGCCGGTTGGCAGGTGTGGCCGAGGTAAAATGGAAGGGCAAAACAATCATTTGTATTAAGCCTACAACTTACATGAACCTTAGCGGTAAAGCGGTGAAATATTGGATGGATAAAGAAAACATAAGCATCCAAAACCTGATGGTTGTCGTAGATGATTTGGCATTACCTCTTTCAAAATTACGGATACGCCCCGGCGGTAGTGGTGGGGGGCATAATGGGTTGAAGAGCATTCAGGAATTTTTAGAAACGACCGAATACCCTAAATTGCGGTTCGGCATTGGCGATAATTTCCGAAAAGGGATGCAATCCGATTATGTTTTGGGGAAATGGTTACCCGAAGAAGTTCCCATTGTGAAATTGAAAATTGAGAAATCTGTTGAAGCTATTGAAGCCTTTGTGACCACAGGAATTCAACGGGCGATGGAACAATTCAATAAATTAGATATAACTTTATGATTTATAATCTGGAATGTTTACATTCGCAGAATTATAATTTTGCGCTTTAATTAGAAAAGAACTCATCAAATACTCCTATGTAGAACCTGGCTATTTCAGCCAATTAAATTAAACTTAGTTTTTCTATTTAAAACCTTGATTGAATATGAAAATATTCTGTGTAGGCCGTAACTATGTGGCTCATGCGAAAGAGCTTAACAATGAGGTCCCAGACGAGCCGATAATTTTTATGAAGCCGAAGAGTGCTCTTTTACAAGCACACACTCCCTTCTATTATCCCGAATTTACCAATGAGCTCCATTACGAATGTGAGCTTGTATTGCGCATTTCAAAAAATGGCAAATACATTCAGGATCGTTTTGCAAGCAAGTATTACGATGCTGTTACTGTTGGCATTGATTTTACCGCACGCGATATTCAGAATGAGCTAAAAGAAAAAGGCCTTCCATGGGAAAAAGCAAAAGCATGGGATAATTCTGCCGCTGTTGGAAAATGGGTGCCATTGACTAACATCAAAAACAAAAAGGACATCAATTTTTGTCTTTATAAAAACAAGGAGCTTGTACAGCAGGCTAACTCAGGGCTTATGATTAACAGCTTTGACAAAGTTCTTGCTCATATCTCTAATTATTTTTCTATCAATATTGGAGACCTTGTATTTACTGGCACTCCCGCTGGTGTTGGAGAATGTGTTGTTGGAGATGAACTGGAAGCATTCATTGAAGATGATAGCCTGCTTGCGTTAGAAGTAAAATAAATTTTTCTTTAATAATTTATGAATGCCATTTCAAAAAAGAAATGGCATTTTTTATTTGGGTACCAGCAACAGTAGTTCTATTGGGCATTGTTGCGTCCGACATTGCTACTATTGAGCTTTGGACTGAATAATTGTAAAAGCAAAAATTTGAATGAGGGTTTTGTAAATTTATAGTATGGGAATTGAAATTACAATATTTGCAGTTGACGATTATGATTTAAGCTCAATAACAAATCAATCTGAATTTTTTGCGAAATATCTTTTTGAGGATAGCGAAGGCCATATCAGTTTAGAGTCTGACAAATTGAATTCTTTTGATGAAGTACAATTACTAATTAAATTTTTATTTAGAGATAACACATCATATACAGGAATCTACAAAAGCAATTCATCGGTCATTCTTGACTTGACATGTCAGATGTTAAAAATTATGAAATTTGATGACCTCGATAACTTTTATCAGGAATGGATATTTCAAACGGGAAGGGAAAATACTATGGACGAGTATGGAATGCTTCTTGGATTCGTTGGATATATTCAAAGAAATATAAAAAAGAAATTTTTATTGTTTATTATAGATTATGTGTGGTCGAATGAAAATGACATTGCATCATTATTAATAGTTTTCTCACCGCCTCTGCGCCTCTGCGGTTAACCCAATATCTCCCTACATTTGCTTTCTCATCCCTCGCTTATGCCCAATCAGGATATTTTATTGAAAGCTTATCGGTTAATGTGCCATGTAAAGGAAATGGCTGAGATTTATGAAAGCAACAGAGCCGTTTGCAAATATGTACACTCTACTTCCCGCGGACATGAAGCCATACAATTAGCCACAGCCTTTCATTTGCAGCCGTGCGATTATGTGAGCCCTTATTATCGTGATGAAAGCATGTTGCTTGGCCTTGGTTTTTCTCCACTTCAATTAATGCTGCAACTGCTTGCAAAAGCAGATGATATTTTTACTGGCGGCCGCGAATATTATTCGCATCCCAATTACAGAGGTGATGATAAGCCAACAATCATTCATCAAAGCAGCGCGACGGGAATGCAGGCAATACCGACAACAGGAATCGCACAAGGCATTCAATATCTCGAAACAATTCATTCTTCATTATTAAAAAAAGGAAATGATAATGAATTGCCAGTCGTTGTTTGTTCACTGGGCGATGCAAGCATTACCGAAGGTGAGGTAAGTGAGGCATTTCAATTTGCAGTGCTAAAAAAATTGCCCATCATTTATTTGGTGCAGGATAATAGTTGGGGCATCAGCGTTTCTTCACAAGAAGCAAGAGTGAATGATGCGTTTGATTATGCTGCAGGTTTCACAGGAATGCAGCGTATTAGAATTGATGGAAGTGATTTTGAACAGAGCTACGAAGCGATGAACATGGTTATTCATCAAGTCAGAAAAAATAGCACGCCATATATTGTTCAGGCAAAAGTGCCGTTGCTCAATCATCATACAAGTGGTGTAAGAAAAGAATTTTATAGAAGCAAGGAAGATTTGGAACAGCATGCACTGAATGATCCTAAACCAAAATTGCGAAAACATTTATTGACCAAAGGAATCAGCGAAAAACAATTGCAGCAAATAGAAAATGAAGCAGAGAAATATATTGCTCAACAATTCAAAGAAGCCATTTCATCACCAGAGCCAGCACAAAATTCTGTAGAAGATTTTGTTTTTGTTCCAACGACAGTTGTTGAAGAAATTGGAGAACGTTCACCTGCAGGCAAAGAAAAAATAATGATGGTAGATGCTGCATTGTTTGCTATCAAAGAAATTATGGAAGAATTTCCTGAAGCTGTTTTATATGGGCAGGATGTTGGAAAGCGCTTGGGTGGCGTGTTCCGCGAAACGGCAACACTTGCAGAAAAATTTGGCGAACATCGTGTGTTCAATACTGCAATTCAAGAAGCATATATTATTGGTTCAACCGTTGGCTTATGCGCAACAGGAGTTAAACCGACTGTGGAAGTTCAGTTTGCAGATTATATTTATCCGGGTTTTAATCAATTGGTGACAGAGATTTCAAAATCATGTTATTTAAGTTGCGGTAAATTTCCCATTCAAACTTTAATAAGAGTTCCTATTGGCGCTTATGGTGGTGGCGGTCCTTATCACAGCGGGAGTATTGAAACTACTTTGCTCTCCATAAAAGGAATTAAAATTGTTTATCCCTCCAATGCCGCTGATATGAAAGGTTTGATGAGAGCTGCTTTTCTGGATCCAAATCCAGTGATTATGCTTGAGCATAAAGGATTATACTGGAGCAAGGTTCCCGGAACGGAGGATGCAAAAATGGTTGAGCCTTCAAACGGTTATACATTGCCGTTAGGTAAAGGAAATATTGTACTAAAAGCTGATGAAGAAAAAATTGATGCTGGTCAAAGTTGTTGCATTATTACTTACGGAATGGGTATTTATTGGTCAAAAGCTGCAGCAAAAAATTTCTCCGAGCAAATTGAGATCATCGATTTGAGAACTTTATTTCCACTTGATGAAGATTTGATTTTTGAAACAGTAAAGAGACATGGAAAATGTTTGGTGCTTACTGAAGAGCAACAAAACAATTCTTTTGCAGAAGCGCTTGCTGGAAGAATTTCAAAACATTGTTTTAGTTTTTTGGATGCACCTGTTGAGGTGATGGGAGCTTTGAATTTACCCGCTGTTCCGATGAATATAAATCTAGAAAATGCGATGTTGCCAAATGCTGAGAAAGTTGCGATGCGAATAAAGGAACTGATTGATTATTGAACTCGCCGGTTATAAACCATCGCTCAATAGAATTGTTACAGTACAAGAGTGCGACGCAAGGATGCCCAATAGTAATCCTTAGTTTGGTACAAAATAGCGATATTTTAAATCGTGAATGTTAATATAAACAGGCAGATTTTATCCTTAAAATTCTCTATTTTATCGTAGATTGCGCCACTCCGAAAACATATAATTCATGGTAAAAAGAACTGACTTTGTATATTCTCAGGAAACGGAACCACACAGGATTCGCACGAAACAAATTTTGAAACAGCATCCTGAAATGCGCAAGCTGATTGGGAAAAACTGGACTACTATTTTTGCGATTATCGGGATCGTTTCATTGCAGGTTGTGTTGTCGTGGTTGGTGAGCGATAAATCCTGGTGGATAGTTGTTGGCGTTGCATATTTAATTGGCGCATTTGCTGATCATGCACTTTTTGTAATGATCCATGAATGTGCTCATCACCTGCTTTTTAAAAATCGCTCAGCTAATAGATTGGCTGGCATTCTTGCAAATCTTCCGCAACTTTTTCCAAGTTCGGTTTCATTTGAGCGCTATCATATCAAACATCATTCTTTTCAAGGTGTTCATGAATTGGATGCTGATTTACCAAATCGTTGGGAAGCAAAGCTCATCAACAATTATTTTTTTGGCAAAGTAATCTGGTTTTTGTTCTATCCTTTGTTTCAGGTTTTTCGTATTTCAAGATTGAAAGAAATAAAGCCGGTTGACAAATGGATTGTATTGAATTTTGTGCTTGAAGCAATTTTCATCACCGCGATTGCATATTTTTTTGGATGGAAAGCGATTGTATTTTTACTACTGAGTTTCTTTTTTTCTGTGGGGCTTCATCCGCTTGGTGCAAGATGGATTCAGGAACATTATCTCACATATGGTGAACAGGAAACGTACAGCTATTATGGTCCTTTGAACGCCGTTGCTTTTAATGTTGGCTATCACAACGAACATCACGATTTTCCTTCAGTTCCATGGAATAAGTTACCTGAAATAAGAAAAGGTGCGCCGGCTTATTATGACACATTATCTTATCACACATCATGGACTAAATTATTTTTCCGCTTTTTGTTTGATAGAGAAATCTCATTGTTCTCGCGAGTTGTTAGAAAAGAAAGAGGCAAAGTAAAACTGACTGATGAATCAAGACCTGATGTGGATCTTGTAAAAGAGAAAGAGAAAGAAAAAGAAATGAGCATGAATTGATTTTTTAGAAAAAATATTTACGAAGCACTGGTTTTTATCAGTGCTTTTTTGTTTCTGTTCAATATGATTTAGCTTTATTATTATGACTGAAGAGAAATATATAATGTTCCGCAATAGGCTTGCAAAAGTATTTCGCCATATCAGCAAAATAGCAAAGCGGCAAAATATTTCATGTTATAGGACGTATGATTATGATTTGCCTGAGTTCCCTTTTTGCATTGAAATTTATGATGACAAGATTTATCTCGCCGAATATAAAAAGCGATTTGAAATGGCAGATAAAGAACATGGGGAATGGCTTGATGAATGTTTGAAAATCATTAGTGAGATAACACAAATTTCTTCTGAAAAAATTTATGCAAGACAGCGCCAGCGCAAAGAGGGTAGGGAAGGGCAGTATGAAAAATTAGATAGTAAAGAAGAGTTTTTTGCTGTGCATGAACAGGGACTAAAATTTAATGTGAACCTGACTGATTATCTTGATAGTGGTTTATTCCTGGATCATCGCATTACCCGAAATATGGTAAGAGAAGAAGCGAAAGGGAAAAATATGTTGAACCTTTTTTGCTACACTGGTTCTTTCTCAGTGTATGCTGTGGATGGAGGCGCAGCAAGTATTACATCCGTTGATCTTTCTAAAACTTATCTAAATTGGGCGGAGGGAAATTTTGCATTGAATGGTTTTGATGATAAAAATAAATATCATTTTGTTCATGCTGATGTTAAACAATATCTGGATGAATTGCCCGATAATTTTTTTGATATTGTTGTGATGGATTCTCCTACATTTAGCAATAGCAAGCGCATGAAAGATTTCCTTGACATACAAAGAGATCATGTTGAATTGCTGAACAAAACTTTACGCTGCATGAAGAGCGAAGCAGTGATGTATTTCAGCAATAACCTGCGGAGCTTTCAATTAGATGCAGATAATATTAAAGCATCATCTATAAAAGATATTACGAAGGCAACAACTCCATTTGATTTTCAGGGGAAGCTTTTTAGGTGGTGCTATAAGATGGTGAAATAAACCTATAAGGTTTTTAAAATCTTATAGGTTTCAATTAAGCTTTAAATTTCCCCGCAAATATTATCAATGGTACAAATAAGATTAGCCCAATTAAAATAAATCCGGGCAGATGACCCGATGATGGATAGCGATACCAGAAACCGCCGCCAAATAAAATAAACGCAAGACTGATGATAATCCCTTGCGACCAAGCCTTGCGCTGTAATTTTTTTAATGATGATGATAAAAATAAAACCCAAATTCCAACAAGAAGCATCATTATACTTGATAATGACCAGTCAATAATTACTGACGTGGAATAATGTTTGCTGATGTCGTTTGTTGCTGCTCCAATCACCAAATTATTAACACTAAGTGCGCGAAACATTGCAGCACCGATAATTAAGATACCCGTAAGTAACGCACATCTGTAAACGATTCTATTCTCGTGTACGATGGTTTTATTTTCATCTTTTTGCATCAACAAATTTAATTCAAAGGAATATCACGTTTCAGCATATCATTTCTGTTCGCCATTTCCCAGGCCGTATAAAAAACAAGCTTTGCACGTTTTGCCATCACATCGTAATTGATTTTATCAGGTGTGTCCGTTGGCTTGTGGTAATCTGCATCAAGCATTCCATCATAATAAAAAATGATCGGCACTCCCTTTTGTGCAAAATTGAAATGGTCACTGCGATAATATATTCTTTGAGGATCTTTCGGATCGTTGAATTTATAATCCAATTCAAGCTTTGAGTATTTTTTGTTTTGTCCCTCACTGATCACTTTCAGGTCTGAGCTTAGTTTATCGTCACCTACTACATATACATAATTAGTAGAATCTCCTTTTTTTCTCGTATCGTCAATGCGACCGATCATATCAATATTCAAATCAACAGTCGTCTTATCAAGAGGGTAGGTGGGATGATTGCTATAATATTCAGAGCCCCACAGTCCTTTTTCTTCTCCAGAATTGGCAAGAAATAAAATGCTTCTACGTGGTCCTTTGCCTGCTGCTTTAGCTTTTGAAAATGCTTCTGCAATTTCCAGAATGCTCACCGTGCCAGATCCATCATCATCAGCGCCATAATAAATAACTGTATCACGTTTTCCAAGATGATCGTAATGTGCAGATACCACAACAATCTCATCTTTCAGATCTGTTCCTTCCAAAAATCCGAGCACGTCGCTGCTTTGCAGATGAACTGTTTCTTTCATAAACTGAAGCATTACATCAGACATGTATGATTTCGGTTGTGGATGGGCGTTAGATTTCCCTTGATAGTCATCTCCCATAATCGCTTTTGCAATTTTTTCTGATACATAGAAGGTATTTGGGCGGTTCACTTTTTTAAACCCATTGAGGTACATCCTTCCTTTGTTGCCATCATTCTTGCGCGGAAAGTTTTCCTGAATGACAAGTACAGCAGCGGCACCATTTTTTTGTGCAGCATCTTGTTTGCCATAAGGGTTGAACGAGCGGTTCCGGATTTGCGATTGCAATTGCCCTGAAGGCAGACCATCCAATACCAAAACAATTTTGCCTTTCACATCAAGTCCTTGATAATCGTCGTGCGTTGAATCGCTGATGCCATACCCAGCAAATACGATTTCGCTTCCGTAAATAGTTGCGCTATAATTTGCAGAAGCGTTCACTGCAAAATCTTCATTCAGTTGAAAAGTTGAATTATTGATTTGTATCGAAGCACTTGTTACTGAATCCTGATAAACCGGATAATATAATTGATAGTTGTCTTTATTTCCTGGCTTCAGCCCAAGTGATTTAAAATTGTTCTCGATATACGTAGCAGCTTTGCGTTGCCCTTCTGTGGCGGTTTCGCGTCCTTCAAAATCTTTGCTAGCAACAGTGTACAAATGTTTTTTCAAACCTTCTTCAGTAATGGAATTTGCAAAAGGTCTTGGATCTGCAATTTTTTGTGCCTGAGCAATGCCGATTGAAAACACGGCGATTAATAAAACAAAATTTCTCATTGATTATTTATTTATAAGAACGGTGATGTGTATGATTTTCAAATATAGAAAACCAGCATCGTTTAATGCAATTATTTTTTGTTTAATTGATAAGTGGATGAAGACAGAGTGCTTTTAAAGTTTTTATTCTTGAGGATATCGCCAGAGGCGATAGAATAATACTGCGAAGCGAGGACGATTCGCAGAGCGAGCCTCGTAATAAGCTTATCAAATTTGTCAATCATTTATTTTACGCTCGCTGATACTTTTTCTGCAATCACATTTCCAGATTCCTTCATCAATAAACTATAAAAAAATATCATTCTTTTAAAATCGCTAATGGGCAATCTTTCATCAATGCCATGATATCCTTTGCTATCAATAGATGGAGCAAATTTGATGATGCCATTGGATAAAGAATCAAAATGCCGGCTATCAGTTCCGCCCATTAATAAAAATGGCACCGGAACAATATCTGGCATTACCTGATAACAGATGTCTTCAATTTTTTTATATGCTTCACCATTAATAGAAGTTATTGGCGATGCGTCTGTATTAATTTTTTCTGGGATGATTTTTACTCTGTCGTCATTGATCTGTTCTTTCATAAATGCAACTACATCGGCTTGCGAATCACCGGGAAGATTGCGGCAGTTAACGATAGCGGTTGCTATTGTTGGTATCACATTGTCTTTAATGCCGCTATTAAATATGGTTGGGACAATCGTTGTATGAAATAATGAATTAGTAACATGTTCCTTTTCAAATTCTTTTTTTAGCATAGGCATAAAAAGCCATTGGTTTGCAATTGCCATGCGTTCAGTAAATGGCATACCAGGCCCAACGCGATTTAGCAATGCAAGCATCGGTTCTGTCATTTTAAAAGGCATTTGTTTTTCTCTCAGCTTCACCAATGCTTTTGTTAAGATATCTATCGCTGTTTCATTCTCAGGCATAGAACTATGACCACCTGTTTTTTCTACACTTAATTGAAAAGAGAGATAACCTTTTTCTGCAACAGCTATCGTTGCAATAGGGCGTTTCAATTCAGGGAAATTTTCAACGGTGATTTCCCCGCCTTCATCGAGCACTAATTCAGGATGAATATTTTGCTGCTTGAACCATTCAGCAATAGCGGCTGCGCCATGTGTGCCAGAAATTTCTTCGTCATGTCCAAAGCTTAAATAAATTGTTCTTTCAGGTTGAAAATTTTTGCGAAGTAAATCTTCCGCAGCTTCCATGATCGGCACCACACAACTTTTATCATCCACCACTCCGCGTCCCCAAATCATGCTGTCTTTTATCGCGCCGCTAAAAGGAGCGACTGTCCATTTATCTGCAGTTGCTTCTTCAACCGGAACAACATCCATGTGCGCCATTATAACATAAGGTTTCAGATTTTTATTTTTTCCTTCCCATGTATATAGATAACTGAACTGATTAAAAATTTGTCGTGGTAATTTTTGATTCACTAACGGGTATGCACGTTCGAGAAATTTTCTGAATTTCAGATATTCTGCAGTGTCAACAGGCAATGAATCTGCATAAGAAATTGTTTTTATCTGCACAGCTTCGCTCATGTGGCGAATGGCAGAATCACTGATAGCAGGCTGTTCCAGCGCTTGTTTGCGGGGAATATCTTTTGTGAAACGAAATGTGTTGAAAAGAATAATAGCAGTGAGAACGATTAATAATATTAATAAGAAGCCAAGTAATTTTTTTATCATCAGGACTTTTTCTAAAGGTATAGAAAAA
>CAIYPC010000531.1 GCA_903927975.1 uncultured Bacteroidota bacterium
AATTAGAAATCAACAGAAATAATAAAAACAATTTATACATGTTGCAAATGTAGCGGTGAATAGGGAATGGTCAACGGTGAATAATGAGACTCTTGTTCCTTGTATTTCTTTCTTGTTGCTTGATTCTTAAACCTCGGTCTTTCACCAAAATATTCCCTAACTTCAACGCTTCATTTTCTATCATCAAAAAAATAAACTTGCAGTATGAAAAAACTGATTTCATCTTCTCTGTTTTTATGTCTCACGATTTTTCTTTTTACACGTTGTAATAATGCAACACAGCCAGCTACTGATAATGCAGCCTCAAAGGATTACGTTGATGTTACAAAAAGCTGGAAGCTTGGCGTGCAAATGTGGACCTTCCATTATTTTCCTTTTGTAACTGCTTTAGAAAAAGCTGACAGTGCCGGCATTAAATTTCTTGAAGCTTATCCGGGCCAGCCTTTGGGCGGAGAACTGAAAGATACGTTCGGCATTAGGATGTCTGCTTTGAGCAGATCAAAGATTAAGCAATACCTTCAATTGAAAGGCATGAGCATCGTTGCAATGGGCGTTATCAGCCCAGCAACTATTGACGAGTGGAAACAATATTTCGATCTAGCTAAAGAGTTTGGCTTAAGTTATATCACTGCGGAACCTCGTAAAGATCAATGGAATCAGGTTGATAGTTTAGCTGGAGTTTATGGGATCAAAGTGGCTATTCACGATCATCCTAAACCAAATATGTACTGGAGCCCTGATTCAGTGCTAGCAGCAATTGCAGGACATCCGAATATCGGATCGTGTGCAGATGTTGGGCATTGGTCACGCAACGGATTGGATCCTGTTGAATGTTTGAAGAAATTGGAAGGACATGTGTTTGGTGTTCACCTGAAAGACATCAAAGAATTTAATAAAACAGATGCTGCTGATACTGCGGTTGGCAAAGGCATTAATAAATTCCCTGAAATTTTTGCTGAATTAAAACGTCAGGGTTTTAGCGGCATGCTTTCTATTGAGCAGGAAAGCAATTGGTACAACAGTGTGCCAGATGTGATCAATACAAGAAAATATTTTGAAACGGAAGTTGCGAAGCTGAAGTAGTGAATAGTGAATTGTCAATGGTGAATGATGGAAGTTCTGTCATTCACCATTTTTTATATCTCGCAAAGCCGCGAAGGCGCAAAGTTTTTATATTAATATTATTTCTTAGCGTCGTTGCGCCTTTGCGAGTAAAATTTCTAAATCCCATGCGTAAACTGCTCATGAATATAATCTACCACATTACTCAGGCTATTTGTTTCTTCATATATTTTTAATTGGCGATCGGCACCAGTGCCGCCTTCCAATATTTTATGGATATGCGCAACAGCATGCCTGCTTCCAAGTGGATCAAGCACATCATCCACAAAATCGAGCAGCTCATAAATTAGTGCTCTTGTATTCACTTCTGCCTGCTTGCCAAAATCAATCAGATGTCCATCAATGCGATAGCGGCTTGCTCGCCATTTATTTTCGTTGATGAGCGCACGTGAGTATTGAATGAAGTTGAGGTTTTGCGATTGTAGCTTATAAATTTTTGCGCAGATGGCTTGGAACAATGCAGCGATGGTGATGGTTTCTTGAACAGTCATCGGCACATCGCAAATGCGGAACTCAACGGTATTAAAAAATGGATGAACGCGAAGATCCCACCATATTTTTTTTGCGTTGTCAATACAATTTGTTTTCACCAGCAGCTTAACATAATTTTCATAAGCTTCTATGCTCTCGAAATATTCTGGTATGCCTGTCCGTGGAAATTTGTCGAACACTTTTGTGCGGAAAGATTTGTATCCAGTTTTTCTTCCTTCCCAAAAAGGAGAGTTAGTGCTGAGCGCATAAATATGCGGCAAAAAATATCGTGTTGAATTAGCAATATGGTTTGCCATCTCACGGTTCTCCATTCCTACATGAACATGCAAGCCGAAAATGAGATTGCTTCTTGCCGCTTCCTGTAATTCATTCACAATTTCATTATAGCGAACATGATCTGTTATCAACTGGTTTTCCCAATGACTGAACGGATGCGTGCCAGAAGCTCCGACCCAAAGTCCAAGCGACTCTGCAATACCAGAAATTGTTTTGCGCAATAATGCCACATCGCTAAATGCTTCGTCAATGTTCTGACAAATATCTGTTCCCACTTCCACTACAGCTTGATGCATTTCCGCTTTCACTTTGTCGCGGATAATTTTTTGTCCTTCATGAACAATTTTTTGTTCATGACTTTTCAGCTCGCGTGTGTGTGGGTCGATCACCATATATTCTTCTTCCACGCCGAGGGTAAAATGTTTGTATGTGATGTTAGACATGTTAGTATGTTAGATTTTAGATGTGTGATGTATGATTTCTAACTAAAATCAGATTCTGTGAGTTACGTATTTTCTAAACTAATTTTCACTTCGAAAAAATTTCATTCACTTTTATTTTGAAACCTAAAACAGCCGTTGAGCTTATTGTATCTCCACCAGCATACATTTTTAGTCCCTCAAATTTCCCTTCATCATTTAAAATAAACACAACAAGATTTTCTGTTTCTGGACTAATTACCCAATATTCTTTCACCCCTGCTTCTTCATAGATTTGAAATTTTGTTTTCACTTCATGAGATGAATTACCAAGAGATAAAATCTCAATCACTAAATCAGGAGCACCACAACAACCGCGAGCATCAATTTTTGTTTCATCGCAAATCACACAAATATCAGGTTGCACAACAGTCGTGATTTGATTATCTTTTGTTCTGTCCTTTCTGGGAAGGCGCACATCGAAAGGCGCAGTAAAAAACTGGCATTTTTTCTTTTTCAAAAAGACATATAATTCGCCCGATATCTTTCTTGAAATTATCTGATGTTTTGAAGCTGGCGCGGGGCTCATTTTATAAATATGCCCTTTGATCAGCTCAAGCCTTTCTTTAAATTTCCATTGAAGATAATCCGCATAGGTATAGGTGATAGAAGGATCTGGTTCTTCTACCAATTGCTCACAATCCTCGGTTTCGTCATAAATGGTCAACATGTTCTATATGTTAGATTTCAGATGTGTGGTAGATGATGTCTTTGAAAAAGCAACATCATCAATTTCCTATTATGATGCATGATGAAATATCAGAAATCTAACATCACACATCATAAGTCATACATCAAAACAAATTCTCTTTCGCAGCACTTCTCTTAATATATTCTCCCCACGTTAAATTGTCTGCTCCATCTTTATGCGCCAACGCTCTTTCTATTGCGTAGTTGGCAGCAGTCTCAACAACCCAATTGAAATTATCTTCACCAACACTTGTCTTTTCTGCATCAGGTGCAGGATTACAAAAATCAATCGCATAAGGAACGCCATCACGAAGCGCAAGCTCAACTGTATTAAAATCGTAACCGAGATAATGATTGATGCGCAAAACAATTTCTTCCATTTGTTTCAATCTTTCTGGTGACGGACTGAAATCTGCAACATAACGCAGGTGATGTGGATTGCGCGGTTCATAAGGCATAATGCGAACATGCTTTCCGCCGATGCAATAGCAGCGATAATATTCATCAAAAACAATTTCTTCTTGTAACAACATCACGAGCTCGCCTGTTTCTCCATGCTTCTGATAAAAATCATCCTGATTATCCACTCTGTAAACATTCTTCCAACCTCCGCCGGCAAAGGGTTTCATGTATGCAGGGAAACCGATGTAATTAAAAATAGTTCCCCAATCAAGAGGATACGCCAAGTTTGCAAATGATTGTTCGCTTGTATCAACCGGATGATCATGTGAAGGAAGTATAACTGTTTTCGGAACTGGTACACCGATTTTTGTTGCAAGACAATTATTGAAAAATTTTTCATCAGCACTCCACCAAAAAGGATTATTGATAACAGCCGTTCCGCAAAGCGCGGCGTTTTTTAAAAATGCACGATAGAAAGGAACGTCCTGCGAAATGCGATCGATAATAACCGCATAACCACTACTATCGCCCTGAACAACTTTGTCGATGCGCACAGGTTCTGCCATAATGCCTTCCACATTTTTGCTGTTCACTCTTTCCACAAAAGCCATTGGGAAACTTCTTTCTTTGCCAAACAAAACACCGATCTTTTTCATAACATTTTAGTTTTAGTAAATTCAATTTGTATTAAAAAAGTTAGATAATATTTTTCAACTTTCTGACTTTCGGACGTCCCGACTTTCCGTCTTCTCTCTATTTAATCAACGACAAATAATGCGGGAACATCTCTTTCCATACCGGCCAGTCATGATTTGCATTTGGCCTAACATCAAGCCAATGCTGAATATTTTTTTTGCTTAATATCTCGCTCAATCTTTCATTATCAGGTTTGCAACTGTCGAACTCTGCCGTGCCAAGAACAATTCCCATGTTCCATAATGCAGGATTATTATCATTCGGAATAAAATCGAGCGGGTTATTATAATATACATTGTCGTCATAATAACCATCCATAAACTGTTTCATTTCAAACGCACCGCTCATTGGGAAACAGTAATTGCAAAATTCAGGGTGCCTGAATGCAAAGTTTACTGCGTGGTAGCCACCAAAGCTACAGCCCGCAGTAACAACTCTGTGATTGCCTGTGTCATTTTGCGCACGGCTCACCACTTCTTCTAAAATCAGCATGTCATAACGTGTATGGTTATACGCTCTTGTTGCAGGCTCAACAGATTTATTATACCAGCTATCGGCATCAATGCTATCTGGGCAATATATTTTCACTTTGCCATTATCAACGAACCAACTGACGGCATCAATCAGGCCCATGTCTTTATTTTGATGATAAGATCCTTTTGACGTGGGGAACAAAATAACGGGCTGCCCGCCATAACCAAAAACAAGCATTTCAAAATCTCTTCCAATTGCTGGTGAATACCATTTGTGATAACTTTCTTCTATGTAGTTTATTTTTTGTTTGGTACAGATAGCCTGGTTTTACATAGAAGGTGATTATTGATCTGCGGCGAGAAATGAAAGCTACAAATTCTTGGATTATTATTAAAAATACTTTTCTAAAGAATATGTTGCTTTCCGTCCTGAATCAAATTTATTTTTAAAAGAACAAACAAACAAATTGATTATTGGCAATAGAAGTTAAGAATAAATGAATTAATTGTTTATTTGCAGAAGTTGCATCACGAAAAGGCGCAAAGCTGCGAAGAATGAAATTGATTTGGGCGGTGCTGTTATTAAAAACCTGACAAGCCTGGGCTTAAAGCTAATTGCTATTAATAGAAACTGGAAACTATAAACTATAAACCCGAAACTGGAAATTTTAAACCTTATGGACTTATCACTAAAAGAAGAAAGAGAATTGCCATCTGAATTTTTAGATCGCGATGTGAAGGTTGATTTTTATCTGCCTTGCAATGTTCATGATTCATCTGAGATCAGCTTGCTGCTGATCAACGACGGACAAGAATTAGAAAAGCTCGGTCTGCAAAAAATGTTGGATCAATTGTATAAAGAGAGTTCGATCACACCAGTTCTCTGCGTAGCGATTCATGCGGGCAAAGCGCGAAAAAGTGAATATGGCACTGCGAAAATTTTAGATTACAAAGGCAGGGGCGATAAGGCAGAAGCATACACGAAATTTATTTTTGAAGAACTGTTACCTTTCATCCGAACAAATTTTCTGATACCACAGTTTAAAGAAAAAGCATTTTTAGGATTCTCTTTGGGTGGACTTAGCGCTATCGACATTTGCTGGAATTATCCTGAAGAATTTTCTAAAGTCGGTGTTTTTTCCGGATCGTTTTGGTGGAGAATAAAAGATCAACAAGATAAAAATTACAGTGACGATATCCACCGAATCATGCACCAACAAATAAAAACAGGCAATTATCATCCGTGGTTAAAATTTTTCTTTGAATGCGGGGCTGCCGATGAAGAAGATGATCGCAATAACAATGGGATCATCGATTCGATTGATGATACTTTAGATTTGATAAAAGAGCTTGTTGAAAAAGGCTACGATGAAGATAATGACATTTGCTATTTGCAAATAAATGATGGCAAGCATGATGTTGAAACATGGGCTCGTGCAATGCCAACTTTTTTGAAATGGGGATGGGGAAGGGGGGTTTAGAGTTGCGAGTTTTGAGTTCGGAGTTGGAGATCGCGATGCGAGTAAGCAGTTCTGAGTTGAGCGTTCCGAGTCGGTGATCACTATACAAGTAAAAAATTGAAACTTCAGCCAGTCGAGTTCATAGTTTTGATTTGTCTTTGACTATGACTATTTTGTTAATAAAGCAATTGCAAATAGCACCATGACAGAAATTGAACTGATTGCACGTATTAAAACAACAAAAGAATTTCCAAGGACATTTGATGATTATTTTAATTATTTCAACCCTATTTTTTTTATCTTCTTTTCCGGAGTTGCCACTTATGGCTTTTTCAAATCTCAAGGTCAATTGACTTTTGAACTAATTTCTATTTCATTTATTTGTATTGGTGTGTTTTTTATTTTCCTGACATTCATAAGACTTAATGACAATATAAAATTTAAGACTGTCGCAGCAGATTCAAATATTGATATAGATAAAATTGGGGAAAGGCTTCAAGAGAACTTTAAATTGATACGAATTAATGTAAACAAAGATTTAGGGAAAATTGAAGCATTTACTCAAACGAGAGCCTTCTCTTGGGGAGAGAAACTGACATTAATATGGAATGAAAACACGATTTTAATTAACAGCCGACCGAGCGGCTATCTTCAAGCATTTACAATTTTCGAAGACGGAAAAAATATAAAAAAATTGCAGCAATTATTAAACTAAAGAGTGCAATAACATCAGGAATTTAGGACTGGCGGTTCTGGGTTCAAGATTCGATATAATCTATTTGATACTAGATGCGAGTAGAAAATTGAAAATTAAGAATGCTGAATTCATATCAAGAAGTTGCCTTTAACTCGGAACTCTAAACTCCAAACTCAAAACTGCCCTACTTCATTTTCCGCTCAAAAAAATCCGCAGCCGCCTTATATCCTTTCACCCAATTTTTATGCAGCATGAAATCATGGATCTCATCTGGAAAAATCAGCTCTTCGAAATAAACTTTCTGCGCTCTTATTTTTTCAACGATGTTCACCGTTTGGTTGAATGGAACATTTCTGTCATCATCTCCATGAATAAATAATACAGGCGATTTCCATCCGCTGACAAAATAAACTGGCGAAGAAGAGATCGCTATTTTAGCAAATGCTTCTCTTGTTGCAGGATCATAATCAGATACCCAATTTTTCATTTCTTCATTCCAGTCATGCACACCGTGAATGTCAACGCCACAAGCAAACACATCTGAGTTGCGCGATAATCCCATTGCTGTGAGATAGCCACCATAAGAGCCGCCCCATAATCCGATGCGTTTTGTATCGACATCCGATCGGTGCTGAAGGTACCAACCTGCGCCAATCACATCATTATATTCACTAGCGCCATTCGCGCCGTAATGCAGTGCCTCCCTGAATTCCATGCCATAGCCAATTCCACTGCGATAGTTTACCGCCAAAACAATATATCCTTTCGACGCATAATATTGGTTCATCGCATAATCGTTGGAGTAATATCCCATGTAATGAAAACCTAAAAGCATTTGTCTTTGCGATCCGCCATGAAAGAAAACAAGTGCAGGGTATTTTTTTTCTTTTGAATATCCCGGTGGCAAAAATATTTGCGCATGGATCAGCATACTGTCCTTTGCAGGAAACGAAACCATTTGTGGGATCACCAACGATTTTTCAGGAAATGAAGAAGGGAATAATGAAGCTGCAATTTTTTCTGAACTGCCATCTTCTTTTATCAGCGACGGCCATCCCGGAGATGTTGCTGTTGAACGCAGAACAGCAATGCCTGCGTTCGTATTCACCGGATACCATTCAATGCCTTCGCCTTTTGAAACCTGAATTGCTTTTACATCGCTAACATTCACTTTCCATATATGGCGTCGATGACTGTCACCGATATTTGTATTATAAACAACTGATTTTTTATCTGCTGATAACAACATGTTTTCTACTTCGCCATCACCTGCTGTAAGCAAACGCGGTGAGGCACCAGCAAAAATATTCAGTGCATATAAATGTTGCCAGCCATCTTTTTCCCAAGGAAATATGAGTTGATTGCCATCAGCCCACAACAAAAAATTTTCTGCAATAGGAAAACCTGTATGCAGTATGCTTCCTTTGCCTTCATCTGCTTTCCATAATTCTTTAGCAGTCTGCTTCTCAACATCAAGCAAGCGAATGCTCCACGGGCTTCCTTCACGCAATTCAACAAATGGCAACAGATCTTTTCTATTTGGTGAACGAATAAAAGCAATCCATTTTCCATCAGTTGACCAAACTGGTTGACTATCTATATCGACCGAAGGATCTGGATATTCCACTGTTTTGATAGAGAAATCATAGATGCCGAGAAATGCATGATCGCCGCGATTGCTGATGAAAGCGAGTTTCTTTCCATCAGGCGAATATCGAAGTGAAGAGATGCCTCCCCTTGCTTCAAATAATTGCGATGCAGCTTTAGATGTATCGCTTGCAGAAGCCTGCCATGCTTTTCCTTTTGATAAAAATAATATCGTGTTCCCATCGGGTGAAGCAACGGCATCATCACCGGCTGCAATTTTTCTCAAGCCAGATCCATCAATGCTTGCTAACCAAACGAACTGCCCTGTTTTTTCCTGCAGCTGTGCGGGGTTTGCAGCTTCGCCAGCACCATTCAATGAATTTCCTTCGGTAAATAAAATATGTTTGCCATCGGCAGAAAATGAAAGGTTGGTAATATCAAGACCTTCATCGGTATTATGCTTTGTAATTTGTCGCGGAGAAAAAGCCGGAGCATCGGCGATGAAAATATTTCGTGAGCCTTTATCATCCGTAATCCACGCAATATGTTTTCCATCAGCAGAGGCTTTCAGTTCACTCGGAAAAGGAACAGAAAGAAGATTTTCGATGGTGACTTGTGCATGAAGTGCAATAAAAACGATAAAGCAGGCAGTTAAGCAGATTAGTTTTTTCATGGGATTAAGTTAGTGAAATATTTATTCATGAAATGACGTTATAGAAAAATGTTCATAGTGTACATTGGTTGAATGCAAGATTAATTTTTGAATTTCTTGCTATAAAAACTAAATAAAAAACCATTTTAGAAAATCTGGCATCTTTTTTGAAAATTGCTAAGTGATCCAAATCTTAATGAAATGCCTAACCTCTTTCAAAGACTCGTACAATTTTCCCGCCACCTGAAGGTCGGCGGACGCCTCAGGGAATTCAATTTTTTAAAATTAAGCAGTCGTGCTATGCCAACGTTCCATATTGATGTGAGCGATGAGGCAGGCAAGCGCTATGAATTCTCCTTATGTTTCGATGGCAAAACCTGGACAATTTGCAGTGACGTGATAATGCCGAAATGGGTTATCGATGCCACTGAATTGCTGCAGCGCGAAGCAACGGCGGAGGAAGAACAGGTCGCGTGAATTGGTAATGGTGAATAATGAAATATTAATCTTTAGATAGCTCTGGATTAATATTTAGATTTGCTGTTTACAAAATAGCGCATGACATTCTTCAAAAATAAATATATACTAATAGCTACAGGCGTTTTGCTTGGCGGCATAGCAGGCTTTTTTTATTGGAAATTTATCGGGTGTACTTCCGGCACTTGTTATATTCAATCGAACCCTTACAGAATGACGGCTTATGCTGCTCTGATGGGTGGATTGCTTTTCAGTATTTTTAAAACTTCTGTTGGTGTGGTAATGGCCAATTCTGATTTCCCATTCAATAAAAATGCTGAAGAAGATTACTTAGACTTCCCTGTTTTATCAGAAGATGCAACAAGCCAAGATTATAAGTTTATTCACCCATGTGAAATGAAACTATCTAAAACAGTTAAACTATTAGATGGTGTTCTTACAGAAGATGTACCAGAATGGGGTACTGCAGGTTCATACATCATTGTGTGTACAGGTATAGGTGATACTGTAACCGAAGCTAAAGATAAAGCTTATAAAATTGTTGATAAAATTAAATTTGGTAATGATGAACATCACCGTACCGACATTGGTGACAAATGTGAAAAAGCACTTAAGAAACTTAATAAATTAGGTTTCTGTACTGGTTGGAAATTCTAAAGACCCCGTAAATAACGTTTCATTGTACCAAAAGGAACATTTTGAGATTTTGCAAAATCTTTTCTGGACATATTTGATTTAACAAACAAGTCACAATACATATTTTTCTTTTTTATCATTTCTTGTGTACGACTTTCTTGGAATGCTCGTTGAGATTTTACAAGGTTGTTGATATGTTCTTGGGTTTTCTTTTTTCCCATTAAACTTTTTGATATGTTTTCAGAATGTTCTTTTGACTTAGGTTTTTTATAATTTTCTTTGTTTAATTTTGGAACTCTTAGTTTTTCTTTTACCCACTCTGGTCTGGGAACACCT
>CAIYPC010000532.1 GCA_903927975.1 uncultured Bacteroidota bacterium
AAGATGGGTGTTTGACCTCCAAATCCATTTTCATCAACGCCCGCTTTTGCATTAATATCAGCTCCGTGCTTCACAAGAATTTCAGCACATGAAAGATGATTGAACTCAGCATAAAGGTGAAGCAGGGTCGCTTCAAACAATGGTGTGTATGCGCAGCGCAATGAATATTTTTGATGAACAGCTTCAGGATTATTATTCAATTGTTCATCGAGTGCATTTTCATTATCTAACAAAACTGATAATAAAATTTTATCGTCAAATTTTAATCCATAATCAACAAATACTTTTACACAATCTTTAAATCTAGGCGTTCTTCCGTATTCGCTGGTTAGCTCGTAAATCAATGGTTCTCCTCTGAAAACATCGTTTGGGTTAACCCCGTTTTCAAAACATTCTTTAATGCTTTCAACAGAATGCGTTTCTATGTCGCCGATTATTTTTTGAAAATAATCCATGTAATAATTTGGGATTTAAAGATAAGAAATCTATCTGGAGACAGAATTACCGCTGAGACGCGAGGACGCAGAGGTTTTTTGGATATTGAATTTGTTAAACGATGACAACTTTTGAAAGCTACTATCTCTTTAAGATTAGTATCACTGCTATGCCTATCCAAAATTTGAATTAGTAAGTCAATTGATTGGCAAACCGTTTCAATTGTATTTCTGCGGCCTTTGCAGCGTAGCTTAAATTAATCAACAAAAAACCTGCATTTTCAAAACTCTGCTGTGCATTTTTAACATCAACAATTGTTGCTTGTCTTAATTCAAAACGCTTTAGCACTAAATCCAAAAGTTGCTGCGACAATTTGTAAGTCTGGGTAGAAGTTTCAAGTTGCTCTAGATTGTTTTTATAAGCCTGCCAGCTTTTAACCGCATTAGCTGTGTAACCAATCGAAAGTGTGTCTCTTATCAATGAGGCATTTTGAGTGTTGACTGCAGCAACTTGTTGTTGCTTTTTATAAATCGTTCCATTGAAGATGGGGACGGTTAGTGTAACGCCTGCATAAGGCCCATAACTTTCATTAAGCAAAGCGCTGTACAAAGAAAAGCCAGTATTCTGCGTGCGACCAAGATTAAAGCCACCACCAATGCCAAATGTAGGATATCGTTGCGCTCCTGTTTCTTTTTCAATATAGCGATTGATGGTTATCTGGTCATTCGCAGCAATGATATCAGGATTGGTGGAAACGCCGCTGAGTATAGCTGACAGTTCTAATTTTCTATCGATAATAATCGTGTCTTCAATCATCAATGTTGAATCAGGGTTTAAAGTAAGCAATGTCAACAAATCTGTTTTATCCTGATCGATTATTAATTGCTGTGCCTGTAGATTTTGCAATTGTGTGTTTAGATCCACCTGTGCTTGAAACAAATCTGCATTGTTCGCCATACCCACACTTTGCTGTGCTTTTACGATATCTAATTTTTGCTTAGAAGCATCAATAGATTTTTGCAATGTTCCTGAATAGCTCTGCTGCCTGATAACATCATAATATTTCAGCATGACATTATATACAAGAATCAATGCCCTAGAACTTAATTGGTTTTTGGTTTGCGATTCAATTTCACCCAATCTTTTTTTAGCTGTAACAACCCTACCCCCATTATAAATCAGCTCCGAAGCATTTAAGCTTCCACTCAATGTATTGGAGCTTGCATTGTTTGTAAAAGTGTTTTTTGTTGGATCAGAATATTTTTGCCTTAGATCACTGATTTGTTCCGTGTTAGAACCTGTGGCTGTTACAAGCGGCAATCCACCAGCAATGCCATAGCTATTATTGATTCCCGCAATCTTCACATAATTTTTTCCAAGCTGAATGTTCAAACTATTTTTTAAAGCAATCGTAACAGCATCATTTAAAGTTATCTTTTGAGAAGATGCTGATAACGCAAATGATAATGCTGAAAACAATAAGCAAAAATTCTTCAATCTTTTATTTGTAAGAATATTTTGTATCTGAATAAATTTCATCATGCGATTGGTCAGTAATTTTTTTACCACGATTTTAGCCTTATTTTTCTGATTCACCTGATTGCTTGATTTGCAGCAACAGCCTGAAAATTTTATCAACTGTATTCCTTAACCCTTATACCTAACGCCGTTCACCTCAACCACAAACTCTAAACTACAAACTGCAAACTATTCAACAACTTCCGTCTGATGAACCTTATGCTTTGTTGACAAATAACTATAAACAGCAGGTATCACAAACAATGTCAATATCAATGAAAAAATAATTCCACCAACAACCACAATGCCTAATGGAACACGGCTTGTTGCAGCAGCACCAAGACTAACGGCAATGGGCAATGCACCCAAAGAAGTTGCAAGGCTCGTCATCAAAATAGGGCGAAGTCTTTGTGTGGATGCTTCGACAACTGCATCCATCTTATTTAATCCATGCTCTCTTTTTTGATTGGAAAATTCAACTATCAAAATCCCATTTTTTGTCACGAGCCCAATCAACATGATCATTCCTATCTCCGAAAAAATATTCAGCGTTTGATTAAACATCCATAAACTGATCAATGCACCAGCAAATGCCAATGGAACTGTGAACATAATAGCAAGAGGATCCACAAAGCTTTCGAATTGTGCAGACAGCACTAAATAAATCAATAGAAGTGCCAGCAAAACCGCAAACAGAATATTTGAAGAGCTTTCAGCATAATCTCTTGCAGAGCCAGCAAGTGCAGTTTGGAAAGTTCCATCGAGTGTTCTTGCAGCAATTGCATTCATTGCATTGATGCCATCGCCAACAGTTTTGCCTTCAGCAAGCGATGCAGAAATGGTTGCTGCTTTAAAACGATTGAAATGGTAAAGTGTTGAAGGAGTACTGTTCTGATCAACTTTAATAACTGCCCTCAATGGAATATTGATGCCCTTATTATTTCTTACATACAGATTATCAATATCGCCAGGTGTGTTCCTAAAAGAACGATCTACCTGCGCCACTACATAATATTGATATCCGTTCATATAAAAATATGCAAGCCTACCACCGCTATATGCAGCCTGCATCGCAGCTACAACATCATTGGTTGACAAACCCAAATCTTTCACCTTCATTCTGTCAACAGTGATATCTAATTCGGGCTTGTTAAACTTAAGGTTCACATCAGAGTTAGAAAATGTTTTGTCTTTTCTAACTTCTGCCAG
>CAIYPC010000533.1 GCA_903927975.1 uncultured Bacteroidota bacterium
AGTATAAACGATTAAATCTGTAATAAAAGCAATATGGCTACCAAAGCCTGATATAATAGCAAAAAAAAATCATCCAATGATTCAACTATTAAAGGCATAGAAATAATCTCTTTTATTGTTGATAAAAATGACAAAGTATCTTCATTCAAAATAAAAAAATCACTTTCTAAAAGTCATGATGCTGAAGCAATCCGATTAATTCAACAAGGTCCGTTGTGGAAGTTACTGAAGGGCAAAAAAGAAAAGATCACAATGGCTATTCAATTTTAAAATTTTCATAAAACATTCTCACACACCGATAAACCTTGAAGGTTTTTCGGAGAGCGAAGTTATCTTCGAGCGATCAAATAAACCTTCAAGGTTTTTTTGATCACTCGAATGTGTGAGTCTGCAACACTTAAATGGAATTCAATTTTTATCAATCTTTAAACAGATCAAATCGAAAATATTAGCAGCTAATATATTTTATTGCCTTCTGTTAATGTTCATATATTTTTGCAAAAAACTAACACACATGAAAAAGTTTGTATTGCCATTTGCTATTCTTTCATTTTGTTTTCTCAGTTCAATTTCTCAACAGGTAAGAACGCCTGCACCATCACCACCACAGACCATAAAACAGGATTTTGGTCTTTCGTCCATCGAGCTTTCGTATTCACGTCCCGGCATTAAAGGAAGAAATATTTTTGGATATCTTGTTCCGTATGGAAAAGTTTGGCGCACTGGTGCCAACTCAGCCACCACGCTCACTTTCGGCGACGACGTTACAATAGGTGGCACCAAAGTCCCAGCAGGAAAATATGGTTTGCTCACAATTCCCGGCGAACAAGAATGGACAATCATCATCACGAAACAATTGGACGTAACAAACCCTTCTGCTTACAAACAAGATCAGGATGTCGTTCGTGTTACATCAAAAGTGAACAATTTGCCTTTTCCCCTCGAATCATTTACTATGATTTTTGCAAACTTGACAAGCAGCTCTTGTGATTTGCAATTGATTTGGGATAGAACAGTTGTTTCATTTCCTATCAAAACGGATATTGATACAAAAGTCATGTCGCAGATTGATAACGCGATGAACAAAGACAACAAGCCTTATTTCGCATCAGCAATGTATTATCTCGACAACGGAAAAGATCTGAACAAAGCGCTTGAATGGTTTAACAAAGCAACTGATGCGGATCCGTCTGCATATTTCATCTTCTATCAAAAAGCAAGATGCCTTGCAAAACTTGGCAAAAAACAAGATGCAATTGCTGTTGCACAAAAATCAATACAGCTTTCTAAAGATGCAAAGAACGAAGATTATGTTGCGCTGAATGAAAAGCTGATTGCTTCATTGAAATAATATTTATAAAATAAGTAGAAAGTTGTTAGCGTGCCACGGTTTAAAACCGTGGCACGCTTCTTTTTAACACTCTCAACTAGCAACACAATTCATTCTGGCAAGGTTCTTGAAAAATTAAATGTGTAATCAAACATTCATTTTTTAATCTTAAAAT
>CAIYPC010000534.1 GCA_903927975.1 uncultured Bacteroidota bacterium
AATAATCGGTTTTAGCGACATAATCATTGACACTACCTGGAGAGATAGCTTCCGAATTCATGGGTTTACTGTAATGGATGTCAAAGCGATTAAAAGTGAAATTCTCAAACACATTAAGGACTTTTATGAAGCATAATTTAAAAACAAAAAAGCGCAACAGGGTAAATCTTATTTTTACACAATAAAACAGAAAAAATATGGATGCTTTGAAGAAAGAAGATCTAATTAAAAATATCATTTCAAATGAGTTAGGCATTTTTATAACACATGAATTTCATTGGGAAATTTCACAAGATATTTCTCTTGACCGCAACGGAACTGATTGTTCAATTACTGTGACTTGGGGGAAAATGGCTTTGAGTCAAGAACAATTAGAAGACGTAGCACTATTTGCCCATAAATATGATTGTATGTTTTACCCGAATCATGAGCGGACACCAGGTATGGCATTCAAATTATCTCCGGAGATAATTTATAAAATATGCGCTGAGTTAGCTTACGAAACGGTAAAGAAACAGTATAGTAAAGGAACTATTTCAGAAATAATCATTGATGTTGCTTTAGAACAAAAATCCGTGAATGGCGTACCAGATACCGAGTTTTTTAGAGGTATTGAAGAACTCGAACCTCTTTGGGCATAATATAAATATATAGACATGGTAACCGTAGAACCTTATGTGGAAAATTACATCCTCACAAACAATTTGATTAACCCTAAAATTCTTTTCGTAACAGAAAATTGTCCAAATCCCGATAATTATTTTTATAGAACTTTAAATCCAGCTAATATTGTTAGAGGAAATGCAAATTTATTAAATTGTTTGTGTGGAGCCTTCGGGATAAATGGGAATACAGAACTTCTTAGATTAAATGATTTTCTTCATCATAGAAAATACTTGTTGATTGACACCTATCAATCTGGAAGAACATATGAACAAGGTTTGATTCAGCATGCAATGCACGATATAATTTCCGATATTTTACTTTTGAACCCTGTCCAAATCGTATTTACTACGATACGAAGTAATAATCATATTGTAAATCACCTGTTACCACATCCCATCATCGGACCAAGAATTATCGCCAACGGAGGGAGAAAAATTTTCCCATTTCCGGGAAATCGGCAATATGTAAATTTTGCTGCCTGCATTCAGGCGGCAAATGCGGCAGGCGGTTTAGTGCTTTGAGAGTAACTTTACTGTATTTTAATCAGCTTTTTTAGTTCAGCCGGTGAATGAACACGTGTTAACGGTTATTATGTTGCATACAATTGTTTGTTAGAAGTGCCTTTGAACAGTCCCAAAAACTGATTAAGAATGACTTATATATTAAAGATTTAACAACTCCTCATAATTTTCATCATAGGTTGCACTTATGACAAGGAAGCTTCTGACAATATGCCCCAAAAAAACCTTCGAGTCCTTTGCAGGAATTTTACTGAGTTGTACTTCGTCAGCATTAGTAAATACATATATCGGATTTAAAATTTGTCGCAATTTATCAATCGATACCATCTCTTGAAAAAAACATTCCAATCCAATTTCTCCCGATCGCAACACACTTACACATAAAGCTTCGGCTAATTTTGCACTCGTTAATCCAGGTGGAGGGACTTTTTTTGCCCATTGAAACATTTTCTCAAGGCCAGGTTTAGGCTGATTCTTTGCTAAAGAGTCCTTTACAACGCTATAAACCAAATGATAGAGTGTTTTGCCGTTCATTTTTCGATTTTTATTTAGTTAAATACTGAAATGTTTAGATAATTATTAAGAATTTGTCAAGATCTATTAAACGCAATCTAGACAATTACCTCAAGGGCAATTCTTTTTAAAATCTCGCTTTTTATAACCTTCGCTTCAGTGGCTGTGTATCCATGAATTCGGAAGCTATCCCTCCATGTGGTGTCAATTATTAAATCGCTAAATCCGATTATCGGAGTTGTGAATTTAACGGCTGATACCTTGTTATATAATATTGTTATCTCTTTTCCGCTCAGTATGAAAGGAAATTTAATGGTGATACCATCCTCGCCAATGGTAATTGAAGGAGGAAATAACCTGTTGCCTTCGGCCAAGCGAGATGCGTTATAAGTTCTGGGCTCCATCATAGGTGGGTTTTGTTTTCGGAATTTTCTTGAGAGTTTGTTAAGCAGTAAAATAAAGCGGCATGATCTGCATATCTGTTACCAATTTTTATTTTCCTAACCCCAGAGGTCGAATGGTCTTTTGTATCCTTATCAGGCAGATAAAGCAGAGCTGCTTTTATAAATAAATTCAAAGAAAGCTGGCTTGGCATAACTACCGGCAATTCATCAGTAAGACCTTTGTATGAAAGAATGTGATGAGCAATTTCAAGTGCTTGTGATTTCTCTCTATCCGTTCCATTTATTCTTGCAATGCGCCCATCTTTTGAAATTGCGATAAAATAAATTGCGGCATACATCAGCACCTCAAATTTTCGATTTACGACCAACTCTTTAAGTTCAACCGGGTGAATGAAAACGTGTTTGCTGTTATAAGGTTTGCCGGTCTGTTCACGTTGTATAATTTTTTCGGGTACAAACGGAATAAAAGGGACATCATTATAGGCGATATAAAAACCGAAAGATTGCTTGCCCTTACTATCTGTAAATGTGACCCATGAAATATAGTTGCCAGTTTCCTCAGCGCTTTTCAGCCCCATTGCTTTAACTGCGCGAAAACCCATTGTTTCAAGAAGCTGAACCACCTGTTTTTCGTGAATGCCATTAACCGGATCATTTTTCAAAATTCCCTTGTATTTAAGCAACTGTTCTATGAGCTGATTTTGAAGGGGTATCTCTTTTTCATTTTCTACCTTACTCTTTATAATACCCAGTTGAATACCTTCGATAATTTTATAAAGCTCACCAAAATTTGAGCGTTTAAAATGCTTACCATATTTATGTAATAGCTCAATATTATTCATGCGTAATAATTTTATGAATTAGCAAACATACCTCATGCATCCGCAGTCTATTTGCGGATGAAGTGATTTATGGATTTATCAAAAATATACCTCATTCTATTTTTTTTATCGGATTTTTTTCTATCTTATTGCAGTCCAAAATAAAATTCCTGTGTCATACTTTTTTAAGTATGATAAATAACAAGTTTAATGGTGATGAAGCTGAAGTGCGCGAATCATTATTGAAATATTGTGAACGTGATACATTAGGTATGGTAATAATTTGGGAAGAACTTAACAAACATATAATATGAAACCAGCCCATAACAGCACCTACCCAAAAGGCGGGGTTTCGTGTTCCAAAGACAGTTTTGTGGTTAAGCAAACATTAGTTTTTCAAATCAAGTTTTGTGGTAAAATTCCCGCCCTTCGGGTAGCTGC
>CAIYPC010000535.1 GCA_903927975.1 uncultured Bacteroidota bacterium
GATTCGGCCGGATTAAAAATTGATTATGTAACTGGCACAAGTATGGGGAGCATCCTTGGCGTTCTGTATGCAGTTGGGTATTCAGGCGATTCTATAGAAAAGCTGTCGCGGATCATTGATTGGGATTTATTATTATCAAATCAATTGTCGTTGCGCAGCATCATCATGGAAGAAAAAAACGAATACTTTAAATATGATGTCGAGCTTCCGTGGGTAAATAATTGGTTCCGCATTTCAACAGGCGTTCTTGAAGGCCAGGAATTGTGGCTGAAATTATCAGAGCTTCTTTTTCCTGTTTATAAGATAAAAAAATTCGACGATTTTGCGATCCCCTTCAAATGTGTTGCAACAGATGTCTCTACCGGAAACGCGGTAGTGCTTGATTCGGGAGAAATCATTTCAGCTATCCGGAGTAGCATGGCTATTCCATCTTTGTTCACGGCTGTCGAATTCAACGGAAAAAAATTAGTGGATGGAGGGGTTGTAAGAAATTTTCCCGTGAAAGATGTGAGAGAAATGGGCGCAGACATTGTTATTGGAAGCAATGTGTCAAGTGCTTTGTTAGCCCCAGACAAAGTGGTGAATGCGATTCAGGTATTGATGCAAGTTGCGTTTTTTAGAGAAGCAGAAGACACCAGGGAAGAAGTGCCTTTATGCAACATTTATGTTCCCATGCCATTGGAAAAATATAGCATGGTTAGCTTCGGGAATTCCAATGAAATTATTGACTCAGGCATTCAAGAAGGAAGAAAGCTATATCCTCAATTTAAAAAATTAGCCGACTCATTGAATGCTATATATGGAAGTGGGGACAGTGCAATAAAAGAACTTCCTGTTGAAAAAAAGATCAAGATCACTTCTTATGAAGTTCGTGGGGTTAACCATACTTCAAAAGAATTTTTTATTCATGCGCTCGATCTTTACACCAATCGCAGTTACACATCTGTTGAATTATCACGCATGGTTCGCCGTGCATCTGGCACAAGATATTACAGCAAGATTGTTTATTCTTTGCAACCTATTAATGATAGCACATGCAATGCAATTTTTGATGTAGAAGAAAATCCATTGACATTCGCAAAAATTGGACTCAATTACAATCAGTTCAGCGGCATCAGCGCCATTGTTAATTTAACCACAAGAGATTTTCTTACTCCCAATTCGCGAAGCCTTGTTACCCTAAATATCGGTCAGAATTTCAGGGCGAGAGCAGAACATTTACAATATCTTGGAAGGATCAGCAATTTTGCGCTTAACCTCAGCACACAATTCGATCAGTTCGATTTCACAACATATAATAACTACAAAGAAGCGGGATTGACGGAACAAAATTATTTCAAAGCAGATGTGCGGCTTGGCTATTCAACAAGCAGAAATATATTGATGGGCATTGGGACAAGATTTGAATGGGTTCACTACAATCCTACTTTCTCTTCTTCACTTGAATTTCAGGGAAAGAATACTTTCTTTACCAGTTATGCATTTTTAAAACATAATACATTAGATAGGCCGATATTTCCAAAGAAAGGATTGAAGATCGATGCTGAAGGTGATTTTGTCTATAATCAAAATCCAGATGTGACGACGCATCCGATGAGCCCAAATCAAGACACAAGCATTTCTTCAAGTCCATACACACGAGTGCTGTTCAACCTTGAGAATTATGCACCACTCGGTTCGCGCAGTGTTTTTCTTTTTAATATCCAATCAGGTGTTAATTTCAATTATCAGAACAACATCATGAACGAATTTTCTATTGGTGGTCTTGTTAATCAATTTCATAATCAAATAAGTTTTTCCGGTCTTCGCGAAGGAAATTTTTATTCACCAAGCGTTGCTGAATTTCAAGTAGGACTGCGCTATCAGATATTCAACAGCACTTATCTTACTGCGAAAGCAAATGTGCTTTTTAATAATTTTATCACCACGAGCAATTTTTTTGTGAACCCAAATTTTTTATCTGGTTATTCTCTAACTGCTTCTTACAATTTTGCTTTGGGGCCGATTGAAGTGAGTGCAATGTATTGCGATCAATCGCGACGAGTGTTGGGATATGTGAATATTGGGATACCTTTTTGAGAGTTGCGAGTCTTGAGTTAAGAGTTCTGATTTGGTGATCACTTTTCTGAACTCCCGACTATTAACTCTTGACTATTCCCTCGCCTTAATAAAATCGCTCACCAAAAAACTGATGAGTTTGCCTGTGGTTTCATCTTTTCTACCTTCTTTCAGTTGCACTGCACCTTCGCAAATATGGAAATATGCAATTTTGGAATCCGTTGCTGCGAAAGTGATGTATTGTCTTGCGTTTAAAGCTGTGATACCAGAAGGTGAGATAGCACTTGATAATGTATTTTCAATGCAATCCAGATCAAGCTCAAGACCGATATAATTGTCTTCCGTAAAACCTGAAGCATGCGCAACAGCTTGAGTAAAATTTTTCTTTTCGAGAATGAAAATGTCTTCATAAGAAATCATGTCAATGAAAGGATTGTTCACAATGTCGAGCCACACATTTTGTGGGATATAATTTTCATGAACGCCAATCACACAATATTTTTGCAAATAGCCATCTTCTTCGGCATAACGAAACGCGTTACCACTATGTCTTCCCTCTGCAGGCCGATAATCGGTATGTGCATCGAGATTTAGCGCATTGATCTGCGCCAATTGAACTAAGCCAGCTTTATGTAATCCTTTCGCCGCACCTTTTATTAATGGATATGCATTGTTGTGACCACCACCGATAACGATGGGGATTTTTTGATGAGATGTAATCACTTTGATAAGATTTTCAACTTCTTCATCAATAGTAACAACCGCATGGCGATAAGCTTCTATCTTTTCTGATTCACCGTGTGCATTTGTTTCAATAAGATATTGAAGATCGCCGAAATCAAAATGACCAAGCAATAATATGTTGCTACCTTCTAAAAAATCGTTGCTCTGTATATTTAAAAACGCCTGCAAAAAAGGGAGCCACGCAGTGTCGGCGCCTCCGCTTTGACCATTTGCTTTAATGCCGATATCCTCTGGAATGCCCAGCAGCACATATTCTGCATCTGTTTCTTTTATTGATTGCTCAATATCGTTTGCATGATTCGCGACTAAAATTCGCTCACCCAATTTTGTTTCAAACCTGCGAATCTGAGTAACTGAAAGTACATCCTGTTTGTTGTAAGTTTTGAAATGTGTCATAGAACTATTTTTGATTCTGGAATCCTGACTTGAAGTTTTTTGTAATTCTATATTTTCCATGGCAATAATTTTTTAAGAATTGGACACAGAGACCGCTGAGGTTATAGAGAACCACGGAGAAGAGGTCTTATATCCGGCAATCAGTTCTTGAATTTACAAATTAGAAGTATCGAATAAAATTATTTTTTGGAGAACTCTTTGAAAAGCTCTGTGGTTCTCTATAACCTCAGCGGTCTCTGTGTCCTAAACTCCAATTTTCTCATTTACAATTTTTAATATCTCAGTTTCCAATTCAATTGTTTTATTTTCTATTTCTTTCCCTTTTGCAATAATATCATTCACGAAATTTTTGTCCTCAAAATCTTTTGCGTTGATGCGCACGTTCATGAATGCCCCGATCACTGCGCTGCGTGCGCAAAGCGCTGCCACGCCTGCATCAGAAACGGAATTGGGATTACCGATTTCGGCCATTGCTTTGATCACTCCAAGGCTTGCATGCGCAGTTTGCATTACTTTAAATGGGATGTCAATCGCAAATTTTGTCGCATCTTGAATAGCTTTTGTTCTCGCAGCTTTTTCTTCATTGTTTGATTTAGGCAAACCAAATGCAACCATTATTTGATTGAATGCTTTTGTATCAGCATCCACTAATTTTATTAATTCAGATTTATAATGTTCTCCTTTGTCGGCCCAATCGCTAAATTCTTCCCAACGCTCGTCCCAGCCCTTTTTGTGAGAAGAAAGATTGGCAACCATCGTTGCAAGTGCAGCGCCTAACGCGCCTATATACGCGGAAATGGAACCACCACCAGGCGCAGGACTTTCACTCGCGGTTTCGTCAGCAAAAGCCGTTAAGCTCATGCCCACCAATTTGCTGTCAGCTTTATTAGCAAGCATGTATTCGATAATCCGCTCTTCGGGTTTGAAAGAAGTAAGTTCATCGAGCACCATTGACTTCACTGCGATCTTTATCAATTCTTTTTCCGAAACACCTGTCGATCGTTTTTGTTTTTTTAGAAAATATTTTCCTGCATCGAGCATTGCTTTTAAAGGAATCAGACCAACCAATTCACTTCCAGTTACCCGCATTCCTCTTTGTTCAGCTTTTTTACAAACTTCATCAAATGCAATGTGGACGGGCGTTATATTAATATTGGTGAGGTTCATAGAAATTTGTGCAATTCCATATTCTTCAATATACCAACCAATCGCTTTCACGCTTTTTAATGTTCCCGGAATAGAAGCGGGTTTTCCGTTTGCATCCAGAACGGTTTTATTATTTTCCTTTTTTACCCTACCTGCTTCGCGAACATCAAATGCAATAGCATTGGCACGGCGAACAGAAGTGGTATTGAGGTTTACATTATACGCCACTAAAAAATCTCTTGCCCCAATCACTGTTGCTCCTCGTTTTGCATCAAATTCCGCAGGACCGAAATCAGGTTTCCATTCGGGTTGTTTTATCTTTTTGAAAAAACCTTCATACTCACCCGCACGTATAACCGATAAATTATTTCTTTCTTTTTTGGGCTGAGCGGCTTCGTATAAATAGACAGGCAATTGTAATTCCTCCCCTACTCTTTTCGCTAATTCCTGCGCATATTTTGCTGTTTCTTCCATTGAAATATTTGCGATGGGGATTAACGGGCAAACATCTGTTGCGCCCATGCGCGGGTGTTCGCCTTTATGCTTGCTCATATCAATCAGCTCACCTGCTTTTTTTATTGCCCTGAAAGCCGCTTCTATAACAGCTTGTGGTTCGCCAACCAAAGTTACCACTGTTCGATTGGTTGCTTTTCCGGGATCAACGTTCAAAAGTTTCACGCCCTCTACTGATTCAATTTGATCAGTAATCTGTTTGATGATATTCAAATCATTTCCTTCACTAAAGTTGGGAACACATTCGATGAGTTGTTGCATGTTGGTTTAGATTTTGATAAGGGATTGGGATGATGGATACGAAATACAGGATACGGCATTTGAGATACGAGATGTTTCAAGTTCTAAGACCAAAGCTGATGTTAGCACTACAGTACAAGTGAGTGACACAACGATGTTGAACATAGAACAAATGCTGGTCACAAAAAACAGCAATAAATAAAATTCTGCTTGCTATTAATAAGAACTAGAAACTGGAAACCTAATATACCTCTCACAAAAATAACTATTCATCTTCAACCAAATCTTCGGTTTTCTTTTTATAAAAAATCATTCCGAAAGTCATGATGACTGCGCTTAATAAAATCACAAAAAACAGAATGCCATCACTGAAAGATTTTAGATGAAATGATTGTGGTATTTTATAAAACAAGACAATTGTCACCAATCCGCGAGGTATAAACATTACTTCGGGATAAACACTCTCTTTTAAAAAAAAACGCAGATATAAAAAACGAGAGAGAAAAAGTACCAGCACAATTGCGCTTCCAATCATTGCAACTTCTGATTGTATCGCCGCTTTTATATCAATAGAAAAACCAAAAAGTATAAAGAAAAAAGTGCGGATCAGAAATGAACTTTCCGCTGTGAGCGAATGCAGCAACAATGTTGTTTCATCTACCCGTTCTCGAGGAAAAAGTCGATTAAGCTGTTTTATTTTTACAAGGTTCCAGTTGTTCATCAACAATCCGAACATCATGATGATGATGAGCGAAGGCAGGTTGAATAATTTGCCGCCTTCATACAAAATGAGCAACAATGCAAAAATTAAAAAGAAGCGAACATTGAGGCTTGACTTGGTGATGATAACAAATAATATGATTGAAAAAATAAGAGATAAAACAATCGCTATAATAATATTCGTAAAAAATATGCCGACTGCTTTTCCTGAAAGCACTTCTTTACCAATAAAATAATTGAACACAAGAATGCCAACGATATCACTGAAAGAAGCTTCATACACGAGGAATTCCTTTTTTGTTTCTGACAAATGCAACAAGCTTGGGATGACAATTGAACTGCTCATCACTGAAAGCGGGATTGCATAAACGATGCATTTGATTATATCTTCATTGAGCCAATAATGCAAAACGACGGCAATGCCCGCTACCGAAACAAAAAAGATAATAACGGCAGCCAAAAAAGAATTTCTAATGAGCTTGATTTTATCCCTTCCAAGCTTCAGATCAAGACCTGCTTCAAGAACAATCATTATCAAACCAACACTGCCAAGAATTTCTGTGAGATGTTCTGGAAAAACAATTTGCAAATTATTATTCTCAGCAAAAAGCCGGGCGCCAATTCCTGCGGCAAGCAATAATAAAACAGACGGCACGCGTATGTATCTTGATATAATAGAAAAGATATAAGAAAGCACAACGATGCAACTGCAAATGATAATCAGTAATTCAGGCGAGAGATTTTTCATAAGCGTTTTTTCAATGAATAAAATTTCCGTTAATCATTACTTTATCTATCAAATTCGTGCCAAAAGCATAAGGTAGATATGCCAAAGACGGAATTGGCTTCGTGAAAATAAGGTTTGCTTTTTTACCGATTGTTATGCTGCCAAGATCATTTCCAAATTCCATTGCATAAGCCCCATTAATTGTTGCAGCATTAATTGCTTCTTCAGGCAACATTTTCATTTGAACGCAGCTTAATGATAATACAAAATTCATGTTTCCGCTTGGTGAAGAACCGGGATTATAGTCAGAAGCAAGTGCGATAATACAACCAGCATCAATCAATTCTCGTGCGGGTTGAAAAGGCATCCGCAAAAAGAAAGCTGCTGTTGGCAATAATGTGCCGATGGTTTTTGAACTGCTCAATGAATGAATATCTTCTGAAGTCATCGTTTCTAAATGATCTAATGAAATCGCACCTAACCCGATGCCAGACTGTATTCCACCAATACTATTTAATTGGTTCACATGCAATTTTGGTTTCAATCCATAACCCATTCCTGCTTTACAAATCCTCTCCATTTCTTCCACATTAAAAAAGCCTTTCTCGCAAAAAACATCTATATACTCAGCTAATTTTTCTTTTGCAATAACAGGAAGCATTTCATTAATGATCAAATCAATATAGCCCCGATGATTCTCACGATACTCCAATGGAAATGTATGTGCTCCTAAAAAAGTTGATCTGATATGAAGATTTGATTTCTCTTTTAATTTTTTTATGACGCGGAGCATCTTTAATTCAGCATCTAACGTTAACCCATAACCGCTTTTTATTTCGATAGCCCCAGTTCCCAGTTTACTAACTTCTTCCAATCTTTTCCAGGCCTGATTGAACAATTCATTTTCGGATGTTTCATTCAATTTTTTCGCAGAATTTAATATGCCGCCTCCTTTGGCATTGATTTCAGAATAAGTCAGTCCTTTCAACTTGTCAACAAACTCACTTTCACGGCTTCCGGCAAAAACAAGATGGGTGTGGCTGTCGCACCAGGCGGGGAGGATGAATTGATTGGTTGCATCGATGGTCGATGGTTGATGACCGATGGTCGTCTTAAGGTGTAGCATTGACCCATACTCTGCTATTTCGTTGTCTTCTATTATCAGATATGCATCCTCAATTGAAGGAAGATTTGCTAATTCTTTTCCGCGAAGCGGATGGCTTTCGACTCTTGTACCAATGAGTTGTTTGATATTTGTGATGACTGTGGAAGACATGCGGAAAGTTAGCAATTTCTTTTATGCAATCGTTCGAGGTGATAGCTTTTAAAAGTTGTCACCGGAAGATGTAGCTCTAATAAAAAAAGGCTCCGAAAAATCGGAGCCCTTTATAAAATAGTTTAAGATATTATCTTACCATCTTTTGCCGCCGCCACCACCGTAGCCGCCGCCGCCTCTGTTACCGCCGCCGCCTCTGCTGCCGCCGCCGCCTCTTTCTTCTCTTTCTCTTGCAACAGTTACAGAGATAGCTCTGCCTTCAATTTCTTTGTTGTTCAAAGCTGATATTGCTGCTTTACCATCTTCATCAGAAGGCATTTCAACAAAACCAAAACCACGAGATCTTCCGGTTTCCCTGTCTGTGATTATTTTAGCTGAAGATACTTGACCGTGTTGGCCAAACATGCTGCTTAAGTCTTCCTCAGTTGTGTGGAAGCTTAAATTCGAAACATAAATGTTCATAAAAATCTAAATAATTAATAAAAAAATAAAATACCTGTGATTAAAGTAGGAGCAAAAAGTAAAAAGGAGAAAAATTTACCGGAGGGGGAAAATTTGAATCATTGATACAGTGTGCCTGCACTGCCATAAACACACACAAATGTAAATTAAATAAACGATTGCGCAGGATTTATTTTATTGTGCGGGAATTCTGCTGCATTTATTAAGAATTAAGCAGAAAGCTTCTTCAATTCCTTTAAATAGTCGTATTGCAAATCTTCGTGCATTGATTCAACCGAACTGCCGATTTTTTTTAGCTGAGCATTATAAAGATTAGCAAGAGCAGTGCTTTTGTGATACGGGATTTTTGATTCATTTAAGGCAACACAGAAATGGATCAGCAACTCCGCTTCCACTGTTTTTGATCCTGAATAGCGAATGTATTTATTGCCTATGCGAAGAATTTTACGGATAGATTTCTTTGCTAAATAGAGACTGCTCTGATTGATATTCGCAAATTGTTCATCCATTTCTTTTTTTACACTCTGTATATACGACGTTTCATCATGCGCTTCAAAAAGAAGATAAGTGAGCAGTTCTTTATTTTCTTTTTTAAATCTTGCGAGGCGCAGACACAATTCTACCAACTGCGGCTCAGTCATGTTCACCAATTCCTGTTTCAATTCATTTACTGTGGAAGCTTTCATACTTTGATCAATTTATTAAACTGCCGCCACCCTGAATGGCAATATCTGAATATGTTCCCACACTTTGCCAGTGACATAAGGATCTTGTTGAACCCATTGATTAACTAATTCTTCATTTTCAAATTCAACAACCAGCATTGACCCAATCATTTTATTATCAGTGCTGAGTTTGGCACCGCCAATAATAAATTTGCCAACTGTTTTGTCTTTGCGTACTCTTTGCAAATGGTCTTCACGAACAGAAAGCCTTCGGTTCAATGCGTCTGCATCTTTGTAATCGTCTGCGAGAATGAGGAATTGTGGCATATCGTGAATGTTTGTGAGTGGTGAGTGGTAAGTGGTAAGTAGTTAATGGTCAATATCTTGTAATTTATAATTCACTATTCATCATTCACTACTGGCGTTATCAAAGAATAAATAAACGAATCAAGAAATTTTCCATTGAAAAAATAATCTTCTTTGAAATGCGCTTCGCGAATAAAATTATTTCTTTCCAGCAATTTAATTGATGCTGCATTATTAGGGCTTACATGTGCTTCAATAGAATGTAGCTTAATATTTTTAAAGCCGTAATCAAGAACAGGCGCCATCGCTTCGTGCATCAACCCTTTTCCTTGCAATGACGGATGAATGAGATAGCCAATTTCTGCACGATAATTTTCCTTGGCAATTCTCCACAAACCAATAGTGCCAACCAAATCATTTTTCCCTTTTAAAGTGATAGCCCAAGTGATACCATTATTATTGACTAAAAAATCTTCAATAACATTTATTATCTGCAGCACATCATCGAGTGTGGTTGCAATTGGCCTGCCGATATGTTGCATCACATTTTTATTTGAGCGAAGCTTGAACAGTTCGCCAGCGTCCATCTTTGAAACTCTTCTTAATACAAGATGTTCCGTATTCAATATTGGAAAGGGAGTAAAATTAACCGTGAGCATTTTATAAGTAATGAAAGATATTTTAATTGTGAATTGAAATTAAAATGTTTTGATGAAATAAAATCAAAACATATATCGGTTGCATCATGCAACTCCGGATATTCAACCCCTGCGGGGTTGGGTCACTCGTATTATTATTGCCCCGGATTTCATCCGGGGTTATTCATATTAAGCCCTCCGGGCTTTTAGCACCCGCAAGTTGGCTGGGCTTCCGCCCTTGTCCTCAGCAAAGCGGCGAACGTCTTTTCGGTCATGCATAGGTGTTAGCTTTTTAGCAATAACCCTTTGAAAACTCTTACACCTTTCGGGTTTTTAGCCACTTTGTTTTGTCAGATAGTGCCATTGCTAACTGTCTGAAGATATTAACATCAACATAATCGAAGCAGGAGTTCATAGCCCGAAGGGCTTTAATGTGAATAGCCACTGGTGAAACCAGTGGGGAAAATGAATATATCCAAACAAAACCCTGCAAGGGTTGAATACTTTAGGTGCTCGATTGATAGGAACCTCTGATTAATCATTCTGATTTCCACCGACTCCCAACGGAATATTTATACGCATACCCATCAGCGTTTGCTTTCCTTCTTCATATCCAATTACATAATCAACCCGGAAAAGTTTGAATATATTTTCCAAGCCAACGGATCCTTCAATATAATTTCTTGACTGGTCAATATAAAATGCATTTGCACCTACAACTAAATGCCAATTGAGACTTCGGAACACCGGGATCTTATTGGTAAGAAAACCATTCAAATGATAATTTAGATGCGCTTCTCCGTATAAAGATGCAGTATTGCTGTACTTATAATAAGGCAGCAACTGAAAGCTATTTAAATAATCCGTTGCAATGATGATTTGATTGCCATTGAAATGATTATAGTCTGGCACATACAATTTATTTGTATTGAGAAATCCACCTGTTGAAATGTTATAATCAATCGCACCCGCCAATTTTAAATTTAGGTTTTGGTTGATCGAAAATTTCCACTTTGAATAATCTACATCACTACCGAAAATATTTGGAACGCCCTGAACATATTGCAAGGTAAATACCGGATACTTTGAACCTACCATCACTTTGCGATCTGGGAATTCAATATAACGAGAACCTGGTCGCCAGCGAATTTCAGCGTTTGCCATGAATGCCTGATGATGCGGAATATTTTGTGATAGCAATTCTGTCGGATAATTTTGCGTGAAGCTTCTTGTATCCCAATCTTTCCATTTATAATTTGTTGTGTTCTCAAGCGGCATTCTATCCTGAAATTGCAAACCCGCACTTACCCTAAATCCATCACCAATTCCTTTGCTGAAATTTATTTTACCAAACCATGCTTCATATAATTTCATATAGTTGCTTTCCCATAATAATGTTGAGAATGTATTGTAAAAAGGCGTGATTGGGTTTGCGTTATTAAATTGAAAAACACGTTTGCCCCCGGCTATGTTGAACGATGACAGATATTTTTTACCATAATTATAATTCGCCACTGCATACGCATTGAAATGATGATTGCTGAACCCATAGCGAACAACTGGGGTTACGGATATGCTTCTGCGTGAAAAATTAGTGCCACTGTCCAATCGCTTGAAATAAGTGCCACGCCAATTAAAATTCAATCCTTCGACAGTATTAAAATTGAAGATGGAAATAAGTGCTGGATAACTGAATTGAGATCTCGATTTTTCTCTATTGATTGTTTGTCCGGTTAATAAAATCCCCGCAACCGTTACTTTATTTTTAATCTTATCAAGCGAATCAAGATAATGGGGATCCTGCCTTGCTTTTTCCAGACTATCTTTTTTGTGATAGTCCACTATTTCTTCAAGCTGCAAAGGAACTGGACGGATGCTGTCCCAATAATCAGCGGGTTTTTTATTTGAGCCATCGTTGAATTTAAGGAATGTGTTGTTGAAGAATTTTTTTGCCAATGGA
>CAIYPC010000536.1 GCA_903927975.1 uncultured Bacteroidota bacterium
CACTTCGTATTCAGATATAAAATTGAAAGAAGATCTTGCCAAAAAAAATGATGAGATGGAGCTGGCGCTGATCAAATCGCAGATTAATCCGCATTTTTTATTCAATACCATTAATAATATTGATGTATTGATTGAGAAGAATCCCGAAAAAGCTTCAGCTTATCTGAACAAACTTTCGGACATCATGCGATTTATGTTGTATGAAACAAAGCCTGAAAAAATCCCGCTCGAAAAAGAGCTGTCTTATATTGAAAAATATATCGAGCTGCAAAAAATCAGAACATCAAACCCAAATTATGTGAGTTATTCGGTAGAAGGTAATCCGGAAAATGTAACGATAGCACCGATGATTTTTATTCCTTTTGTTGAGAATGCATTTAAGCATGCAGAAAATAAAAAAATCGAAAACGCAATTTGCATTCGTATGATTATTGAAAAAGAGAAAATCATTTTCGATTGCAGAAATCATTATGATGAATCAATACGGATTAAGCCTGAACAAAGTGGATTGGGAAATGAACTCATTAAAAAAAGATTAATCCTATTGTATCCAGACAAACATGCATTGGAAATTGAAAACGAAAATTTATCTTATCATGTGAAACTTGCTATCGCAAATGAAAATTGACTGCATCATAGTGGAAGATGAACCTTTGGCGATGGAGCGCACCAAGAATTATGTGCTCAAACTTTCTTATCTCAATCTGCTTTCCACATTCGAAAATGCAGTTGATGCGCTTGTATTCCTTAAATCAAATGCAGTTGATTTAATTTTCTTGGATATTAATATGGATAAGCTTTCTGGTATTCAACTATTAGAAACTGCGGATATAAAAAGTGAAGTGATTATCACAACTGCTTATAATGAATATGCATTGAAAGGATATGAATTGAACGTTACTGATTATTTGATGAAGCCATTCACATTCGAGCGCTTTGTTCAAGCAGTTGATAAAGCGCAAAATAATTTGGTAAAGAAAAAGATTAAGCAAGATAAGAAATTTGTTTTCATCAAAACTGAATACAGATTAGAGAAATTATTGCTAAGTGATATTTTTTATATTGAAGGGATGAGGGATTATAGAAAGATTCATACAAACAGCAAACCGATTATGACACTTCAAACTTTTAAAGATTTGGAAGAAGAAATTCCATCGCATATCATTTGCCGTGTGCATAAATCTTATATGGTTTCATTGGATAAAATTGAGTCGGTTGAAAGAGAGCAAATCAAAATAAATAATATCCTTATCCCGATTTCAGAAACGTACAAGAAATTATTTTTTGACCTGATTAAATAATCATGTTACTCAGCAGAAATCAATTTTTCATTTTACTATTTGTGATAGTTGTGCTGCCATTTTTTGCAGTCAAAATAATATGGCTTGCAAAATCAAAAGAGGCGGTCGGAGTGATGAGTTTTATTGGGCATGATGATATTGGATCTGCACTGGGCATGTCAACTTATGCTGTTATTGGTTTTAAGCCCAGCAATGATTCTGTTTTTTTGCACAGCAGTGTTGCGTTGAATCTTGCAGCCGGAGAAAGAATCTCTATCCGGTATCAAAAAAATAATCCTGCTGACGCTGTGGTGAACGATTTCTTTAATATCTGGATGGGCGCAATTTGTTATGCGCTTTTTCCTGTGCTGATTTTGTTTGTTCTATATGTTATGCCAGAGCGGTTTGATCCCCTCATTCCCCGAAAATCAAAAGTGTTGATTGGGAAAGGGTCGTTGATAAAAATAATTGCTTCGTGAAACAGAAACTATAATATCTTGTTATTTGAGTAAACAATTAGCGCTTTGACCAAACTTCTTGTTATTTTTATTTGCCCAGAATCTCTAAAAGCCATTTCACCCAGATGAAAAAAATACTTTTTTTTCAAATACTTTCTTTCTTTTATGCTTCTACTAACTTTGGGCAAAGAATTACGTCAGTTACTATCTCAACTACTACTCCGCTTAGGGAAGCATTGCACACTTGTAAGATTGCTGCTGAAGTAGAGGGTTTTTTTAGCATTGATTATGATGAAAAAATAGATAGTTTCTCCAGCATAGCTCTTTTCTTTGGGCATGATAGAATTGAAATTGATATTAGCGCTTCAGTCAGTAATAATAAAACCGAGATGATTTTTAAAATACCTCATATTAAGTCCTTTGTTGGATACCTCAATATTATAAAGTCTTATGTAAAAAAATTGCAGGGAAGATTAGAAAATATTAATGTAGGCGAATATTTGAATGTTAAAGAATGAATGTAGATTTTTTAATAATTGACTCTTTTATGACCGGAAGAAAAATTTGCTTTATTCTTCTATACCAGCTTATCATTCTTGTGTCTGCAAATGGTCAGCATAATTCTAATATGTTGTATTCGTCAAAAAACAAAAAACCGCTTCATTTTGATCATCCTTTTTTCGCCAAGGTAATTATCATAGATAATCGGTTTGATACAACTGTAATACCCAGTTTGGGTGCTGATCGGAATCTCTTGGTGCCAATTATACTTCATGGATCTTTTACTGAAACAATTCAAAATTATATCGAACAGGAAATTGGCGATATGCCTAAAAATGATAAAACGTTATTGATAGAACTACGAAAGTTTGAATTCAATTTAGGCGGGGTATATTTTTTTGCAAATGCTTATTATAATTCAGGAGATGCAGGCTTTATAAAATTCGCATCAATGGACACTATTTTTAGGACGCAGTTTGAACGTTTTATTAACGGAAAAGCTATTGATGTTTTTTTGAAGGAGCTGGATAGAAAAGGAGATGTTGATTTCTCTAATTCATCTAATAATGTTTCTTTCGAAGCAATACAAAATGATAATGTACAAAATGAATGGGGGAAATATCCCATTAATAATGTCGTAAACTATCAAGACGGAATTTTTGAATTTTATGAACTATTTAGAAAAAACCAATCAGAAAAATTTGGAATTACTTTAAAGATGCGGGAAGATAGTGTGTATATAATGACTTTTACTGACAGCCTTCCAGATGAGAAACGAAGAAATATTAATTGGTTACATGCAAGCCACTCTCAAGGAGCTATATCTTACGGTGGTAAACTATATTATATGATACAATATCCCTTTTGCTTGCCCTTAGCAAAAAAGAATAACACATTTTATTTTCATATTCCTCAGTCTTTGCCAAATATGTATTATCTCAATTTGGCTATTCAGACCGGTTCAAACTTTGATTTAAGTTCTCCGATATTAAAAAATTTTACTGCGAGCTTGACTGTTTTTCTGACTAGTGCAATATTGAGTTCAGTTCTAAACAACGCAGCAACAAAATCAATAATTGAAAAGGGTATTAAGGATTCAAGTATGCGTGATTGTTATATTGATTTGGACACAGGGATAATTAAATATTTTTAAATTCAAAAACGGTTAGAGAATATCCTTTTATCTCTTATTTGGGCAATAACAAATAGAAAGATATTTCTGTTTGCGGATTAAGCCAACTATCAGATTCGAACTGACGACCCTTTCATTACGAATGAAATGCTCTACCGACTGAGCTAAGTTGGCAATAATACAAAGGTAACTAATCCTCGTAGTTTTGTAAATTGCCCTTCCTTCAAAATTTATAAGATGAAAAAAATCGTTTTCGTTCTCTTGATTTTTATTTCAGGTTCGCTGTTTGCGCAAGATGTTGCCATCACTCAGGGATGGAAATTTAAGACTGGTGATTCTTCCTTATGGTCTTCCCCAAAACTTGATGACAATGATTGGGCACCCATAAAAGTTGGTGAGTATTGGGAAAGTCAGGGCTATGAAAAATATGATGGCTTTGCATGGTATCGCCTTCACATAATTATTCCGTCTTCAATCAAAGAAAAATCTTTTTTGAAAGAGAAAATTCGTTTTGATTTAGGGAAGATTGATGATGGTGATGAAGTTTATCTGAATGGCTTTTTGATTGGAAGAAATGGAAACAAAGGTGGGGATATTACAAAAGGAATTTACGATGTGCAACGCGCATACACATTGCCGTTAACTGATCCACGTATTATGTGGGATAAGGAAAATGTGATTGCAGTGCGCGTATATGATCATGGTGCTGATGGTGGAATGTTCGATGGGAAATATGGCATCAGTGTAGAAGATGTGCTTGATTATATCAACCTCAATACAAGCGATAATTCTCAAGCAAATAATGATAAGCAAATTTCAAAAAAAATTGTTCTTCAATCTTCCAGTGATAAATATGATTTTAATGGAAAGCTCAGGATTGAAGTGAGCGATCCGCTTACAGGAGCTAACATTTTTAAGCAAATCATCGGTGTAGATTTTGCAAAGAACAGACCGTTTGAATATAATTTTAAAACCACTGTGCCTGAAAATAAATCTTACACCATCACTTATATTTTTGAAGAAAGCAGAACAAAAAAAATCATCCAATCATCAGAGGGTACGAATTATATTCTTACACCAAAGACTGCTGCGACTGCAAAAATTAATGGCGCAAATATTTGCGGCGCAAGACCAAACGCGCCTTTCTTATACAAAATTCCTGCGACCGGAGATAAGCCAATGAGCTATGAGGCAATCGGTTTGCCAAAAGGATTGCAATTAGATAAAGAGACGGGGATTATTACCGGATCCATTGCTGCAAAAGGAAATTACAAAGTGAAATTTTCGGCAAAAAATAAATTGGGCACTGCTAATAAAAACTTCACGATTGTTTGTGGGGATCTGATTGGTTTAACCCCTGCGCTCGGATGGAATAGCTGGAACTGTTGGGGCTTGAGCGTGAGCGATGAAAAAGTGAAACAGTCGGCAAAACAAATGGCAGAAAAATTAGCAGATCATGGATGGGCTTATATAAATATTGATGATGGCTGGGAAGAAAGCAAGCGCAATGACAATGGAGAAATTGTGCCAAATAAAAAATTCCCCGACATGAAAAGTCTGAGCGATTATGTTCATGCACTTGGTTTGAAAATGGGCATTTATTCTTCACCCGGAACGCTCACTTGCGGCGGTTATCTAGGAAGCTATCAGCATGAAGAACAAGATGCAAAAATCTATGGCGAATGGGGAATTGATTATCTGAAATATGACTGGTGCTCTTATGGAGATATTGCGCCGAAAACACCATCGCTCGATGAATATAAAAAGCCGTACTTAATAATGCGCGATGCACTGAACAAAGTGGATAGAGATATTATGTACAGTTTTTGCCAATATGGAATGGGCGATGTTTGGAAATGGGGCGCCAGAATTGGTGGCAACAGTTGGCGCACAACTGGCGATATTAATGATTCATGGGGAAGCATGTCCGCGATAGGTTTTAGCCAGGATGTGCCTGCGCCTTATACAGCTCCCGGGCATTTTAATGATCCTGATATGTTAGTGGTTGGAAAAGTTGGTTGGGGACCAAGCCTGCACAAAACAAAATTATCGGCTGATGAACAATACACGCATATTAGTTTGTGGTGCCTTTTATCTTCACCATTATTGATTGGTTGCGATATGAGCGAGCTGGATGATTTTACTTTGAATTTATTAACCAATGATGAAGTGCTTGCTGTTGATCAGGATGCGTTGGGAAAATCTGCCAGAAAAGTTTTTGAGAAAGATAAAATTCAGGTTTGGGTGAAGGATCTTGAAGATGGAAAAAAAGCAATCGGCATTTTTAATTTAGATGATAAGCCAATTAAAACAACCATCAATTTTGCTGATATAAAACTTCCTACGCAAGCAATGCTTCGCGATTTGTGGAGACAACAAAATTTAGGGACATTCAAAAAATCTTTTACAACTACTGTTCTTGCTCATGGCGTTGTGTTGCTTAAAAGCGGTGCAGTAAATGCAAAATAAAATTGTAGAAATTATAAAATAAAAGCAGCTTCATTTGAGGCTGCTTTTATTTTTTGTAGTAACCCAAATTAATTCTCGTATTGAACAACTGTATTATTATCAGCTACGCCAGTATCTGTCCACAGCGTCGTTACAATGCCTGCCAATTGTTGTGACAGAGTTGCAAGCTGATCGATCAGAACACGTTGATCGGGTGGCATATTTTCGTCGCCTGCAAAATGAGCCATGATCCCGTTTCTGAATAATGGTGCTGCAAAAGTCGCAAGGTCTGGCGGGGCACCATATAAACTGGTCAGATAAGTATAAAAATAACTGTCTAGATGGGTAGAAAGAAACTGATTGGCATAAGTTGCGTAATCCACACCTCCGGGTAAGCTAACATCGATAGATGTCACTCTGTTTGTTGTCACTTCTAGCTTATCGCCAGTTATTGTTATAAGCCTGTAAGGAAGCGGAGGCGTCACAAGAGAACCTGTCTCAATATCAAATAGCTTATTGCCTTGATATGTATATGCAGAAATATCATTAGCATGATAATGACCAGTAAAAATTACTCTCAGTCCTGCTTGCATCAAAGTGTCTACTATATTTTGCCAGTCATCAACAACATATCCCGGGTCCAATTGCGATTGCCCAGTATAATGTTCGATCAGGTTGTGATGCATCATGGCAAATATTCTTACATTCTGTTTTTTTGCCTGAGCAAGCTGAGCTAGTATCCAGGTAAGCGTTTCTGGTTTAATTCTGCCTTCTGCCACATCTCCGGAAGGACCATAGCTATCGTACATACTGGCATCTATCGAAATGAGACGCAAGCCAGGTTGCAACTGCGCAACATAGCTAAGTGAGCTGTCATCTCTCGCAATTGCTTTTTTGTAACCGAAATCGGCATAGATGGATGCAAAATCTGTTTTGGAAGTTTCTTCAACAGGGTAAGCGTTATCGCCAATGTATTTTTTTGCTTTGGCATTGTTGATGTCATGATTTCCCGGCATTACATATACCTGTATTCCGCGGCTTTGAAATTCACGGAAGAACCCAGCCATAGCTTGATGCCCTATTTTTTCACCATCTTTTGTAATATCCCCTGGAACGAGGACGATATCAGGTTTCTCAATCAACAAATCAGCCATCACCTTCTTGAACACCAGAGCGCTGTACTGTAGCAATTTCGGATCCTGATTTAAATAGTTTTGAAATGCCATTCCTGCAGCGCCTCCGGGACCCAGTAACGACGGATCCATGTAATGTATATCAGAAACAATCGCAACTTTCAGTGGGTGATTATTATCTCCAGAAGGAATGTGCTTACCAAGTATTGTCAGGTCTTTCTTACAAGATAAAAACAACTGGCTCAGCACTGCCATAACAATGCATAATTTTTTCATAATAGAAATTTTAAAGTGAGTTTGATAATTGGAGAAAAGTTTCCTTCAATAAAACTACTGTGCTGAAAAGCCATTTAATAATTGGTTTTTAAAGACGATTTTCGAATGCAATGATTATTTGACAAAAAATATTCGGCATGGATTTGTGAGCAGAAGAAAATGCAAAATTGTTTTGAATGAAGTTTGTCGATTATGAAATTTTGCGGAACAATCCTTTGCTCTTTGGCAGAAAATGCAAAAAGAAAATAGATCGTAAAAAACAAAAAAGCAACTTCAAACTGAAGTTGCTTTTAATAATAACCGCCCCTAATATTTTATGAATGCTTATTTTGTTCGTTGTATTTCTTCTCTGCATCTTTTGCTTTTTCAAAATCGAGCACCACACCATTTATGCAATAGCGCATGCCTGTTGGCGGAGGACCATCATTAAACACATGGCCTAAATGTGATTTACAACGGCCGCATTCTACTTCTGTTCTCGTCATGCCGTAAGTATTATCTTCCAAATAAATGACACTTGTTTTGCTGATAGGTTCATAAAAACTTGGCCAGCCGCAACCAGCGTCAAACTTAGTGTCGCTTCTAAATAATGCGTTGCCGCAAACGGCGCAATAATAAGTGCCAATGTCATTTGATTTTTCGAATTTGCTCGTGTAAGGGCGTTCAGTTCCTTTCAGGCGAGCGACATCATAAATTTCTTTCGGAAGAACTTTTTTCCATTCATCATTACTCACATTCACTTTCGATTGGTCGGTGTGAGAATAAACCGAATTGTTTGCTTTTTTAGTTGAGTCCATATTGCTTATTTTCTGATTGCTGGTAGATTGTGACTGAGAATAGGTGCAGTATTGCATGGTAAAGCTCAGTAAAATAATGCCTAATGTCTTGATCATATTTGTCATGATTTAAATGTTGTAACAAATGTACGGCGCAAGGGTTCGCATGGATTGTCTGCAAAATGACAAATAATAGTGCTTAACAAAATGATAGGGTTTAGGGTGGATGGTATAAGGCTTAGGGTGGAAGCCGTAAGGTAAGAAATCTCTAATGTTTTATGCTCTTCCCTAAACCCTAAACCTTTCGCCTTTCACCTTTTTGCATATTCGGCATTTTTACATAGGTTTGTTAACTTACAATAGTAACCAAACGGACATGTTCAATTTAATTTTATTCGGGCCTCCGGGAAGCGGAAAAGGAACTCAATCTGAAAAGCTGATTTCCAAGTATGGTTTAAAGCATTTAAGCACTGGCGATCTTTTGCGCAGCGAAATTGCGGTGCAAACTCCTTTGGGGCTTGCTGTGAAAAGCTTGATGGCTGAAGGAAAGCTTGTGCCCGATGAAATTGTAATTGAAATGATAAACTCGGCTCTTGATAATAATCCGCATGTGAATGGCTTTTTGTTCGATGGTTTTCCAAGAACAACGGCCCAGGCTGAAGCGCTCGATAAACTGCTTTCACAAAAGGGCACTGAGATTGCGCTCGTGCTTGCTTTGCAGGTTAGGCAGCAAGAATTGGTAAAAAGATTGTTGAGTCGTGGCCGCACTTCAGAAAGAGCTGATGACGTGAATGAAGATATAATCGCTGCACGCATTGCTGAATATGAAAAAAAGACCGCAGCAGTTGCCGAACATTATAAAGAATTCGGAAAGGTAAAATATGTTCAAGGTGAAGGCAGCATTGATGATATTTTCAATTTGCTTTGCGAAGGGATCGATGAGAAGAAACCTGCTTGATTTTATTTCATCTCTCCGGGAATTATTTCAATCAAAGTTTTTCTTCCGTTTCTTAACACGCCCATTTTCATTTTCTGCTTCATTGTTTCTTCAGTCAATTGTTTGTGTAGATCATTAACTGAACCGATTGGGTGATTATTGAATTCAACGATGATGTCGCCAGTTCTAATTTCATTATTGTAAACAGGTTGATCAGGAACTATTTCAAAAACATACACGCCAGTTTTCTTATCGAGTTTATTTGCTGCAATCATTCTTTCAGTGAGCTTGACAATTTGACCTGCAATGCCGAGATAAGCACGTTTCACTTTTCCGTGCATGATGATTTTTCCCGCAATATATTTTGCGATGTTTGATGAAACCGCGAAACACAATCCTTGTGCAGAAGCTATCGTTGCTGTGTTCACGCCAATAACCTGACCGAGAGAATTTACCAATGGTCCACCAGAATTGCCAGGGTTCAACGATGCATCAGTTTGGATTACATCATCAATCATCCTTCCATTGTTTGCTCTTAATGTTCTTCCTAAAGCGCTCACAACGCCCGCAGTGACAGTATGCTGCAGACCAAGTGGATTGCCGATAGCAATCGCGATCTGACCAGCTTGTAAACTATCTGAATCTGCAAATGACAAGGCTTTCAAACTGCTTTCATAAATTTTAAGAACAGCAATATCCGTTGAAGAATCAGTACCTTTCAATTCTGCATTGATCATTCTTCCATCTGCGAGCGATACTTTTATTTCACTTGCATCTTCAACAACATGATTGTTGGTGACAATAAACCCATCTGATGAAATAATAAATTGGGAGCCTGAACCAGACGTTAATCGGTTTTGATTTGTTCTTTTATCAATTACTTGCTTTTGAACCTGAATATGAACTACTGCTTCTGCGGTATTAGCAACAACTCCTGTGATGGTTTTAGAATATGCATCCAACAATTCCCAATCTCTGTGAGATGCATCGCTAACCAATGAATAAATATTTTCCATATCATGATGGATGTACAAAATATTTACCAATCATTTTTTTGTGACAGCGTGACATAAATTTCATAACCGCAGAGACGCAAAGGCACAGAGATGGTTTATGAAATCCATAAATCCAATCATCCAAAAAATCCAAATCCAGGCTACTTTTTCAATTGAGCAAGTTTCAAATTCCCTTCAGGATCTTTAAAAAAATCTTTTTTGCATTCTGCGGAACAGAAACCCAACACCAAGCCTTTATAGTGCAGCGTGTCGCCAATGCCTGCTGTTAGCGGCATCATGCATGATGGATCCAATTTATTATCAACATCTGTCAATTTGAATTTCACATGGGTTGAATCTTTTGCTTTGATTGCAGGCGAAACATATTGCGTTTCTGTTTTTGTGGAATGATTGCAGGAAAGTAAAGCTGTTATTGTAAAAATTATCGAACAAATATTTATTTTGAATTTCATGATGATTTTTTTGTTTGAACTGTGATTTTAACCTTATTGAACTAGTGCGCCTGATGATTTGTGAAATTTCGCAGAGGCGATTTTCTATAAACTTTCAAGGTTCTGTCAAAGATTTCTCTATGTTCCTCTGTGAAGAGCCTCCGTGTCCTCTGTGTCCAAATTCATAACGCTAGCGTAACATGCGCCATTCCCCTGAATTGCATTTTTGTTTGATGCTCCGCAAAGTTTTGTGCAAATGGCGCTTGTGCGCTGATGCCCACGGAAATTTTTTTGATTGCCACTTCAATGCCAGCTATTGAACTCACTGCATAAGATCCTGTGTACTGTACTTTTTCTTTACTTAAAAGATTTACATCAGTATGCTCATACATCAAACCTGCATTCGGTATGATTGCGATGCCATGTGTTCTAAAACGATAATAGGCAATGCTGTTTGCTGTCAATTTATTACCAAATTTATAATCTGCACTATTGGTTGTACCTATTTTATAATTCAATGAAGTGCTCACACCAAAAAAACCAACGCGAACATTGTATAATGCATTCATTAAAAAATCTGTGCTGCCCGTTCCAATTTGTGCATTGATATCTGCAAGCGTTGTGGCAGGATCATTCGGGTTCACTTTGAATGTGCCTGTTGGCAATTTCACACCTGCGCCAAACCATAAAAATTGCTCAACGTTTTTGTTGTGTTTGTTCATGGAGCGAGTGTGAAGTAATTGATAATTCATCATCAACGTGATATCGCCCAAACCGCTTTTGTATGAAACACCATCATCGTCTGCCTGTTTATTATAGTAATATGGAACGAATCCCAGCAACTGAAATTTCTTGCCAATATTCCAACCGCCCCAAACCTCAGCAGTGTTATAATAATTATGGCTGAACTGAGACGCATCTGATGCAAGCTTTGTATAAAATTGAATATAATGATAGCGGATCCCAATAAATTTATTATTAAAATTGGGAAGAAGCCCCATATAAAAATTGCCGCCGCCGCAGCCGCAAATGTCGCATGAATATGCATTGTAGCACGATGATGCGACAATCATAAAAATGAATATTATCTTTCTCATAAAAATAGTGAGTGGTGAGTAATGAGTAATGAGTTGTGAATGGTCAATGGTGAATGGTCAATAGCTGACAGAGAATAGCGAAATATTAAATAGCGATTATCAATTTATTGAGAAAGTCGCTGCTCGTATTCACCATTCACCATTGACCATTCACCCTCTTCCCGGCGGATGAAAAACAGAAGAAATAAATGCAGAAGAATTTTTTAAAAGGTAATTATCAGAAAATTTTTTAGTAAAGTTGAATTCGCTGAATTCATTTTGATTGCTTGTTTCACAGAATAAGCTCACATCAAATTTGTCTTTCGTATTGGAAGATGTGTTTTTGTCATTGCCTTCGTCTTTCTGCAATTGCTTTTTCAAAAAGCATTTTCCATGACAGCAACATGCAGGTTTGTCCTTATTCTCGCAAAGAGTTGAAGCAATATAATTTTCGTTCAACTTATAATCGAGCAATGCAATTGCTTTATTGAACGTAGCACCCAAAATAGCAAGCAGCATAATAAGTGCTATGCATTTGTGTAATATGGGGATTAGAAATTTCAGTTGCGTTTTATTGAAAACGTAAAGCTACATGTTCGTGAAATATAATTTGTATGTCAGCCTCTATCTTTTAAATTAATTTTGTTAACGAACAAAGAATGCCATATGAACAAACTTGAAAATTATGTTTCGGGTCGATGGATGACTGGCGATGGCGATGGACAGATATTATATAATGCAGTTACGGGTGATGCCATTGCGAATGCTTCAACAAAAGGATTGGATTTTGATGCGATATTGAATTATGCAAGAACAAAAGGAAATCCTGCATTGAGGAAAATGACTTTTCACGAGCGAGGCAATATGTTGAAAGCGCTTGCATCTCATCTTCGCGATCATCTTGATACATTTTATAAAATCAGTTATCAAACCGGTGCAACTAAAATTGATAGCTGGATTGATATTGAAGGCGGCATCGGGAATTTGTTTTCTTATGCATCGCTGCGTAGAAAATTTTCTGATGAAATTTTTTGTACAGATGGCGACAGCATCAACCTCAGCAAGGGTAATACTTTTATGGCGCAGCATATTTTGGTGCCAAAAGAAGGAGTTGCTATTCATATCAACGCATTCAATTTTCCGGTGTGGGGAATGCTTGAAAAAATTGCAGTGAATTTATTAGCGGGAGTTCCTGCTGTAGTAAAACCCGCAACCATCACTTCTTTTTTAACTGAGGCTGTGGTGAAAGAAATCATTGCATCCAAAATTCTTCCAGAAGGCGCATTGCAATTGATTTGTGGAAGCGCGGGCGATTTATTGAGCCACGTAACATCACAGGATGTGATCACATTCACAGGATCTGCTTCAACAGGATTAATGTTGAAATCGCAGAAAAAAATTATGGAAGAAAATGTTCCCTTCACGATGGAAGCAGACTCGCTCAATTGTATTGTATTGGGAAATGATGTTTCTCCAAACACGCCAGAGTGGGATATTTTTATTAAGGAAGTGAAAAAAGAAATGACGGTAAAAGCCGGACAAAAATGCACCGCCATCAGAAGAATTTTTGTTCCTGAAAATAAAATGGAAGATGTATGGAAAGCGATTAGCCAATCATTATCACAAACTGTGATTGGCAATCCGTTGAATGAAAAAGTGCGCATGGGATCACTTGCAGGATTATCACAACGCGATGAAGTGAAAAATCAAATTCAAAAACTGCTGGCTTCTTCACAAATTATTTATGGCAGTTTAGATAGTGTTGAAACGATTGATGCCGATGCAAACAAAGGCGCATTCATCAGCCCATTATTATTATTGAATGAAAAGCCTTTTGCTTCAACAGCATCTCACGAAGTGGAAGCATTTGGCCCCGTTTCAACTATTATGCCTTATAAAAATTTTGACGAAGCAATTGAGCTTTCAAAAAAAGGAAAAGGATCTTTGTGTAGCACGATTGTTACTGCTGATAATAAAATGGCAAAACAATATGTGATTGGTGCAGCAACACACCATGGAAGAATTTTGATCTTGAATAATGAATGTGCGAAAGAAAGTACTGGTCATGGATCGCCGTTGCCAACATTGGTTCATGGTGGTCCCGGTCGCGCAGGCGGTGGCGAAGAAATGGGCGGCATTCGAGGGGTGAAACATTATATGCAGCGCGTTGCTGTGCAAGGTTCACCAACAAGCATTACTGCTGTCACGAATCAATATCAGCAATATGCAAAGGGAAACACAAACGGCATTCATCCTTTCAAAAAATATTTTGAAGAGCTGCAAATTGGCGATCAAATCACCACAGAAAAAAGAATCATCACATCTGAAGATATTAATCGCTTTGCGGATTTAAGTGGTGATCATTTTTATGCGCATCTTGAAGAAACAGATTTTAATGATACCATGTTTGAACGACAAGTTGCGCATGGCTATTTTATTATGAGTGTTGCTGCAGGTTTGTTTGTTGACAGTTATGAAAAAAATCCCGTGCTGCTCAATTACGGCATTGATGAGCTGCGATTCACAAAACCTGTTTATGCAGGCGCAGAAATTTATATTCGCTTCACTTGCAAAGAAAAATTATCAAACGATTTGCGCAAAATTGAAAAGCCGGAAGATTTTAAACGAGGCGATGATATTGAAAAAGGCATTGTGAAATGGCTGGTAGAAATTTTTGATGAGACGAATGAGCTTGTTGGCTTAGCAACGATATTAACGATGGTGAGAAAGAAATAAAACGCTTCTTTCCTGTTTTCTAATTCTGTAAATCAAATAAATCACAATTGAGATTTCTTTATTCGTACATTTCAAAAATTATTCATCTCATTCCTTTAAAAAAATATTATGAACAAGCGTTCATTTATTAAAGGGCTTGCGCTTGCAAGCCTTAGCGCACCACTTTCAGGCAGTCTGTTTGCAGAATGGATCAACAAAGCTGCCAACAGATCCGCTGTTGAACTTTCCTCCGATGATGATTTTTGGAACAGCATTAGAGGTGGTTATAAACTGAAGCCTGAATATATCAATCTTGAAAATGGTTATTATAATATTTTGCCAGAGGAGATTTTAGAAAATTATATCAAGCATGTGCGTGAAGTAAATTATCAAGGATCTTATTATATGCGCACTGTGCAATTTGATAATAAGAAAAATATGGCTGCACGTTTGGCAAAGCTTGCGGGTTGTTCTCCGGATGAATTAATTATCACGCGTAATACAACAGAATCTCTCGATATGATTATCGGCGGTCTTCATTGGAACGCAGGCGATGAAGCAGTCATGGCTGAACAGGATTATGGATCCATGCTTGAAATGTTCAAACTCGTTGCAAAAAAATATGGGGTGGTGAACAAAATTGTTTCTGTTCCCAATCACCCAAAATCAGACGAGGAAATTGTGAAGCTTTATGAAAATGCCATCACGCCAAAAACAAAACTGCTGATGGTTTGCCAGATGATTAATATCACGGGACAAATATTGCCTATTAGAAAAATCTGCGACATGGCGCATAGCAAAGGAGTGGATGTGATGGTGGATGGGGCGCATGCTTTTGCGCACATACAATTTTCAATTGCCGATCTGAATTGCGATTATTATGGAGCAAGTCTTCACAAATGGCTGAGTGTTCCATTGGGTGCGGGCATATTATATGTGAAGAAAGAAAACGTGCATAAAGTGTGGCCGTTGCTTGCAGAAGCAGAGAAAAAAGATGATGATATTCTGCGCCTCAATCATGTTGGCACTCATCCTGTGCATACCGATCTTACGATTGCAGACGCCATTGATTATTATGAAAAATTGGGCAAGGAAAGAAAGGAAGAGCGCATGCGATATCTGCAGCAATATTGGACCAGTAAAGTTCGCGATACCCCAAAAGTGGTAGTGAATACACCTGTAGAATCTTTTCGTGCGTGTGGCATCGCGAATGTGGGCATACAAAATATGAAGCCTGCTGATCTTGCTGACACACTTTTAAAAAAATATAAAATTTATACCGTGGCAATTGATTATGCAAACGTGCATGGCTGCCGCATATCCCCCAATATATTTACAACAGCACAAGATCTCGATGTGTTGGTGAATGCACTGAAAGAGATGAGCGCCAGTTGAGAGTTTCGAGTTTGTGGTTTGGAGCTCTTCACGCTCAACATTCATAACAAAATTTATTTGATTGATTTTCTATGTAAAGCAATTAACGACAGAAGCTTTTGCGCCTCCCCATTTCTGCGTTTAAGTCAATAATAAATTCTATAGCCAAACTAGCACTCACAGCACTACAAACTCCCACCTCAAACTGATAACTTTTAGCCTCTCCGCCATTAAGAGAAATCATCCTCAAATGGAACAAGATTCCCGATCATGGAATCTGGGTATATTTTCCTCTCATATACAATATTGTAATCCAACTTCTTGCAAGTTGGCATTTGCATTGAATCAAGGGTTTCATCACAGTTAGTGTGAGCCTTTCCTAAGAAATCATTTTTTAATCAACAACCTATTTAAAATGAAACAGATTTCTAGAAAGTTCTCAACACGCTCTTTTAAAAAGCTTGCGTTTTCGGCAATTTTTATTTTGATTTTGAAGCAGAGCAATGGTCAGATGTGCGCCAGCGGCACCATTTATGCGCTTTCAAATGCAGGAAATATATATCCTGTTTCTGTGAGCAGCGGTTCGGCAGGTGCCGTCATCAATTCCACTTCGCTCAACTCCACTAATTCAGCAAATGGCATTGGATATAATACAGTAAACGGTATTTTTTATTATTTCCAAAACGCAAGTAATGGAGGTTCGCAGCAGTTCGTGTCATATAATCCCTCAACCAATGCATACGTTATCTTGGCTACAGCTCCCATAACTGCTACTGCATATAAAGGTTGCGTAAACTTTAACGGCACAGGTTATTATTGTCTTGATGCAAATAGCAACTTGTGCTATTATAATATAGCTGCTAACACATGGACTTTAATATCCTCCACTTTCACGGATCAGTTCAGCAATAATGTAACAAACACACTTAAATCTGAAGCGAGCGGTGACATTGAAATTGACGGTCTTGGCAATATGTGGATCGTTAGCAGCAGCAGTTCACAATATGGGCTTTATAAATTATCAGCACCATTGCCAACAACTAGTGTTGCGAGCATCACTTTAAAGCAATTGGTTAATCCCAACACAACAACACCCGGCGCAAATTTTGCGGGCATCGCTTTCGACCCTGCAGGAAATATTTATATGGGAACGAATAATGACCTATATATTTTACAAAATGATTTTACGTTAACTCACCTGGCCTCTTTTTCTATCGGAGGAATTTGCGGCGACCTCACATCATGCAATTATCCTTTCAGCATTTTGGCCGTAACTTTTGAAAATGTTTCAGCTACTTCAACCGACGATAAAACGGTTTCCGTTTCATGGAGCGTTTCTGAACAGAAAAACAATAAAGGATATTATGTAGAGCAGAGCATCGATGGCTCATCATGGAATGAATTGGGTTTTGTTGCAAGCAAGGCTTCTGAAGGCAATGCACGATATCAGTTCACAGATAATAACCCACAGCTTGGAATAAATTATTATAGAATTCATGAAGTTGACCTTGATGGTTCGGGGATATATTCAGAAATAAAAACAGTGAGCTTGCAAAATGTGGCGAACAATATTAAACTTTGGCCAAACCCAGCAAGAGATGCGATAAAGATTCAAAATAATAATGATAATTCTATTGCACGTATCTACAGTCAATCAGGTTCTTTGGTTAGTGAGATCAGGTTAAAGTCGGGCACAAATAGTATTAGCGTCAGCTCTCTTGCTTTTGGTGCATACATTGTGAACGTGAGAGAGGCAAACGGACAAACATATAATCAGAAATTTATTAAGGAATAATAGTTTGTTTAAAAATATTTAACTGCAATGACTGTTATAGTCATTGCAGTTTTTTATTTAAGACAGAAAATTCACATCGCGCATCTTGCCAAAACCTGGAACGTTTTTGAGATATTAATAGATCTTCAAAGTTTCTCCCGCATCACATCCCTCAAATCATAAATATTCCTAAATATTTCATTAAGAGAAAACCATGGGCAACCATTTTTCGTAAATAGAACGAAAGGAATTTTAAAATAGTAATCCCCCCTTCTTTATAAACAAGGGTTGTATCCACATTAAGACACCCTCTGCTATACCCTGCGGAGGGTTTTTATTTCCTGATAACATAGAAATAGCAAATCAATTTGCCGTGATTTTCATTCCATCCTTACATTTGTTTTCATAATTTTTTTCTATGCTCCACGAAATTCAAAATGGATATGTAAAAGTTGAGCCGCACAATGGCATTACCACCATAGAGTTTTTTCACCCACAAAGCAACTCGTTGCCCGGCAAAATGCTGGCAGAACTTGCCAAAGAAATTCACGCCGCAGGGAATGATGCGGACACAAAAGTTATTCTGCTTCGTTCAGGCGGCGACAAAGCTTTTTGTGCTGGGGCATCGTTTGATGAACTGTATGCTATAAAAAACAAAGAAGAAGGGTTGGAATTTTTCAGTGGCTTTGCCCATCTTATCAATGAAATGCGCAAATGCCCGAAGTTTATTGTGGTTCGTGTGCAAGGCAAATGCGTAGGTGGCGGCGTGGGGATTGTTGCAGCAGCAGATTATGCAATAGCAACTGAGGGAGCGGAAATAAAATTAAGTGAACTGGCGATGGGCATCGGTCCTTTTGTGGTTGGTCCTGCAGTGGAAAGGAAAATTGGCTTATCGTGTTTCACGCAATTATCTATTGATTCAAACATGTGGCGAAATGCGGACTGGGCAAGGAGAAAAGGGCTTTATGCAGAACTGCATCCGGATGTAACTGGTATGGATGAATCTATCAGGCGATTGACGGAAGTGCTTTCTCATTCAAGTGTGGAGGCAATGGCTGATATGAAAAAAGTTTTCTGGCATGGAACAGAGCATTGGGATAAATTATTGATTGAAAGAGCAGCTATTAGCGGGAAATTGATAATCAGTAGTCATTCAAAAAAGGCGATAGAAAAGTTTAAAAAGAAATAAGGAATTGATAAGGGATAATTGAAAAATGATAATGCCAGATATTGGAATTGTCGTGACACTGTCACGACAATTGAACTGGTCGTATTTTTTGCTGCTCACTTAATGGAGAATTGATAATTGAAAAATGATCAATGTATTTACTAAAGAAAATTTTCACAAGCTTTGTGATGGGCTTGCAAAAAAAGATAAGCACTTAAAAAATATTATTGCTCAATATGGCTATCCGCCGATGTGGCAGCGCAAGCCAAATTTTGAAACGCTTATACATATCATTCTTGAACAGCAGGTCTCTCTCGCTTCTGCGAAAGCAGCACTCAACAAGCTGAAAGAAAAAATTGGCAACATCACCCCCAAAAAATTATTGAAATTAACTGATGAAGAACTGAAAGCATGTTATTTCAGCAGACAGAAAACTATTTATGCAAGGCATCTTGCAGCGTCAATTGTGAATGGTGAATTGTCGATAAAAAAAATCGTTTCGGCAAGCAATGATGAAATACGGAGCGAATTGACAAAAATAAAAGGCATTGGAAATTGGACGGTTGATATCTTTCTATTGATGGGCTTGCAACGATCGGATATTTTCCCGATTGGCGATTTAGCTGTAATAAACAGTTTGAAAAAACATAAGGAACTTCCACATCATATTTCCAGAGAAGAAATATTATTGTTAACAGAACGATGGAAGCCGCACCAGTCGGTTGCTGCAATGATTTTATGGCAAGCATACATTAAGGAAAGGAATATCAGGATTTAAAGGCTCCTAGCTATTTCATAGAAAGCTAATAACAATTGTTTTTTAATAAATTTCTATATTTTTAATATTATAAATGTGCAGCAGACATTTATAGATAACTCTCATTTTAGTTGAAGATATTAATCTAACGATTGAATTAGAACCCTCTCCTTTGTAAAGAAATTTGTTTGCAGATTTGAGGAAAGAACTGTTGATGGAAAAAGATAACCAAACTTACACTGCGCTGTGGTTGCTGTTCAAAACTGGCAACAAAGAAGCTTTTTCTAAGCTTTATCAATTCCATATAAAATCATTGATTGCATACGGAGCTAAGCTTTGTGATGATGAAGAATTACTGAAAGATAATATCCAGGATTTGTTTATCGAGCTGTGGAACAGCCGGGAAAATCTGGCGGATGTTGATTGCGTGAAATTCTATTTATTCAAAGCACTTCGTTATAAACTCATACGGTCTGAAAAAGTACGCCAGTCACAATACATATTTTCTAAAAATTTTTCAGAATCAGCCAATACATATAATACATTTGAACAATCTGTAGAATCTGAAATGATTGAAAAAGAATTGCTGGATTCACAAATCAGTTCACTTCAAAAAGCAATAAAATCACTCACAAAACGGCAACAGGAAGCAATACAGCTTCGGTTTTATCAGGGCTTCACAAATGATCAGATTGCAGAGTTGATGGGCATGAACTATCAGTCTGTCAGCAATCTTATGTACACTGCACTTTGCCGCATAAAAAAGAACCTCAAACCACCTGTTTATACATCGGCACTGGCTACCGTTTTCCATTTGTTTTTCTAACCGAAAAAAATTCTTTGTTTTTTTTGAGTATAAATGTCTGGCTTCTTACACCTCACTAAGGAGCATTCGGGTTTTACCAAACTTAACAAACTGTAGTGGAGAATTTTGACGCCAACGTTTTTTCATTTTTTGACAATGATGAATTTGTCAGATGGGCAACCAGCCCAGATGAAACAAGCGATGCGTATTGGAATGCTTGGCTGCAAAAAAACCCTCACCGAATTGATGATTTATTAAAGGCAAGAAGAATTGCGCAGGATCTGGCAAAAGCACAAAAGCCATTAGCAAATCCTGAAAAACTTTCAAAAGATATTTGGGAAAACATCAGCCTGAATATTCAGCAGCCGCAAAATGTAGTTTCCATTTCCAAATCATATTCTAGAACCCAGTATTATTGGGTTGCAGCATCTGTTGCAGGCTTGCTCGTTGTCGCTTCTTCTTTTTATTTTCTTTTTAATTCAGGTAAAAACATTCGCAATAATCCCCCAGAAAAAGTTGCCAGTGTAATAATTGATAATAATCTACAGCATATCAACAGCACTACGGAAAACCGTGTTGTTTATTTGGTAGATGGAACAAAAATCACTTTGCAGCCAGGCGCTTCAATCAGGCATGCGGTATTTCTTCAAAAAGATAAAAGAGAAGTTTATTTGGATGGGGACGCTTTTTTTGAAGTGGAAAAAGATGCAAACAGACCATTTTATGTATATGCGCACGACATTGTTCTTCGCGTGTTGGGCACAAGTTTCAATGTTACCACCAATAAAAACAATGGCAACGTAACTGTTCTTGTTAAAACAGGAAAAGTGTCTGTTTATAAGAGTAACAATCGCAACAATGCCGAATTCGTTCTTACCCCAAATGAAAGTGTGCGGTACACAGCACAAAATAAAAGCATCATAAAATCCGAATCAGATGCAGAGCTTTCAAAAGCAAGCATAATCCCAAAACATTATGTTCTTTTCAATTTTGAAGAAACACCAGTAATAAAAATTTTTGGAGTGCTTGAAGAAGCTTATGGTATTCACATTCATTGTGACGAAAATGTTTTTTCAAAATGCATCATCACCACAGCGCTCAACGATGCTACATTTGATGAGAAGCTAAAAATTATTTGCGAAGCAATCAACGCCAGTTATAGCATTGAAAATAATGAAGTGACCATTGAAGGGAAAGGCTGTAAATAGGGGTAAAATATTTTTAATAAAACTTAAATTTTTATGGTAACATAAAGTAAACATAAACAAAAACGGCGATGCTGCAACATCACCGTTTTTTAATCCCCTTGTCAGGCACATTTTTACATGCGCTTGACTAGGAGTTTCATTTTGCCACATTTTTAACCGACAAAACTGTTTAAAGTTATGAACAAAAATGGAGAATCTAAACGCGCTTTATTGTTCATTATGAAAGTTTCTCTTCTTCAAATTCTGCTCACTGTAAGCTTCATCAGCTACTCGTTTGCTAAAACAGCAAGCGGACAGGAAGTTTTGGACAAGAAAGTTTCATTGAACCTTCCTTCAAAAGAAATTAAAGCTGTATTAAAGACAATTGCTGCGTCAACACAAGTTGGGTTTACTTACACCAATAGCACGTTTCCTGACAAGCAAAAAATTACCGTAGTTGCCAATAATGAAAGACTGGGTGACGTGCTTTCAAGAATATTGAATCCATTCGGCATTTCATTTGAAGTAATAGGCAGCCAGATAGTTTTAAAAAGAAAAGAAACAAAATCATTAAGCCAGTTAAAGGAAGCAACTGACGAAACTGAAAAATTTAAACTTGTTACAGGAACAATATTGGGCGCTGATGGCACGGCACTGCAAGGTGCAAGTGTAACGGTTGCCGGAACTACCAGAGGAACTGTAACTGATGAAAGAGGACATTTTCAGATCCAAGCTAATGAAGGCGATGTGTTGGTGGTTTCTTCAATTGGATATGTTGTTTCAAGAATTCCTGTTGGCTCTTCTTCAGAGCTTAGTATCAGCTTAAAGAAGTCTGACAATACCATGAACGAAGTAGTGGTTACTGCCCTTGGTATTTCAAGACAAAAAAGAGCACTGGGTTATTCTCAGGAACAAATCAAAGGAAGCGAGCTAACTCAGTCAAACGCTCCGAATGTAATCAATGCCATCGAAGGTAAAATGGCAGGCGTCAATATCACAAGTCCAAATGGGGTTGATGGTGGAAGCACCAGAATTTTGATTGGTGGAAATAATACCATACAAGGCGATAACCAACCGTTGATTATTATTGATGGGATGCCGATGGACAATACTATTCCAACTGCTGCTCAGGATGTGACTGCACCCAAAGATTGGGGCAGCGCAATTAATTTAATAAACCCACAGGACATAGAAACTTTCAGCGTTCTTAAAGGGCCTGCTGCCGCCGCATTATATGGAGGCCGCGGTGCAAATGGAGTGATATTGATCACCACAAAAAAAGGCAGCAAGCGCGAAGGGCTTGGTGTTGATTATAATATGACCTATAAAAATGTTGACCCATATCGATACCTTAAAATGCAGAACGAATATGGGGCTGGCGGCATGGTATCGTTGAATGCGCCGCAATATCTCACTGACGGGAGCGGAAATCCTGTTCTTACTGACGGATGGTCAGGGTTGTTCGTAGATCCTAAAACAGGAACTGGCCCTTATGGCATTGATACATGGAACCAGGTTAGTTGGCCGGGCACAGGGCTCTCATGGGGCCATAAAATGGATGGCACTGTTATTAAATGGTGGGATGGCACTATGAAAGCGGATGTTCCACAACCAAATAATATCAACTCGTATTATAGAAATGGCAATCAGCTTACAAATAACGTTTCTGTTTCAGGCGGAAATGAATGGGGAACTTTAAGAGCATCTTATACCAGATTAAATAATACTGGAATCATTCCTAATTCAGATTACAATCAAAATACTTTTAACCTGGGCACAAGTGTAAAACTTACAAAACGAGTGAATGTGCTGATGAATGTTTCTTACTTCACCAACACAAATCATAATGCACCAGCATTGGGAAATACGGAAAGCGGGCTTCAATCTAACCTTATATATGCTTATGGAAGAAATTACAGAGGCAAAGCAGATAATGGCAATTATAGATTGCCTGATGGCTCTCAAAATAAATTTAGCGGTTTTCCATGGGCAGGCAACGGAGCTGCTCAATATCTTTATTGGAATACTTATGCAAACAACGAATATGTTACAAGAAACAAATTAATCGGTTCTGCTCAATTGAATTATGAAGCAACCAGCTTTTTGAATTTAATGATGCGGGCAAGCATCGATGCAAATAATAATCAGGATGAAACAATAGATGATCCTACTAACGCATTGGGCAATTATGGGGCTATGTATGCAAATGGATTGACTAAAGATGTAGCGAACAACTACGACTGGCTTGCTACATTGCATAAAGAAAATATCGGCAAATCGGATATCAGTGCGAAACTTTCAGTAGGCGGCACAGCTTACAAAAGATCTTCGTATGGCATTGCTGGATCAGTGGGGGGTAGCAGCTCAACAAGTAATGTTCCTTATCTATCTTATTTTGGCAATTATACAGGCAATGTACAATCAGGTCAGGTGCCGACAGAAAGCTGGTATGACAAAAAATTAAATTCATTGTACAGCTTCCTTAATGTATCATACAAAAATTATCTTTATCTGGATGTAACTGCAAGGAACGACTGGTCATCAACATTGCCGAAAAGCGAATGGTCTTATTTCTTCCCTTCTTTTTCTGCAAGCTATGTATTTTCAGATGCTCTTAAAATCGATCCTAATATTTTGAGCTTTGGTAAAATAAGAGCTGCATGGGCAGAAGGAGCGGTTGATGTTCCTCCATATGCAATTAATACAGTTTATACTTCAGGAAGTTTTGCAGGAAGCCCAACATCTAGTTTGCCAAGCGCTTTGCCTGCAATCAACTATAAACCTCAGATCAATAGAACAGCAGACTTTGGTGTTACATTGGGGTTTCTTCATAACAGAATTAATTTCGATTTCAGATATTATCATGGTCGTGCTATTAATCAGTTGTTAAATTCTCCATTGCCAATTTCATCTGGTGTTTCTAGCATCATCATAAATACAGGCGTTTTAGAAAATTCGGGTCTGGAATTAATGGTGAACGCAAAAGTTGTTGATATGCCATTTATCAAGTGGGATGTTAGCCTCAACATGTCAAACAATTATAATAAATTGATATCACTTTCTCCAGGCGCAACAAGAGTTGACATGAACAATATATGGGGCGGGAGCGGCACTTATATATCTGCAGTTGTTGGACAGGAATATGGAGCAATCCTCGGTTATGATTATGTATACGATTCTAAAACACACCAAAAATTATTACAGAACCAAGCAGAGATCATGAGCAATTTCGGAGTGGATGCAAACACAGCAGCAGCTATGAAAGGAACAGTTTATCAAGCTACCACTAATATCGTCCCAATAGGAAACTCAACTCCAAAATTCCGTGGCGGAATGACGAATACATTCAGTTTTAAAGGTGGTTTTTCTGTAAGTGCTTTAATAGATTGGAAAATTGGCGGACAAATATGGAGCGGCACTTATGCTTCAATGATGCAACAAGGAACTGCTCCTGAAACTTTAAAAGAAAGAGATGGTGGCGGACTTCCTTATACAACTCCTGATGGCACAGCTACAAAATGGGGTGTGATTTTGCCTGGCGTTTATGACGATGGATCCCCTAACACAACCGTGGTGCATTACTATTACAAGTATATGCAGTATGGTGTGTGGAGCAGCGGCCCTAATAACAGCCAATGGGTTCACAGAACTGGGGTTCTGAATGATACCTGGTACAAATTAAGAGAGGTGTCGATTAATTACGCAATACCTACTGCGCTTGTAAGAAAAACAAAAGCATTGCAGGCCGCATCTATATCATTAGTAGGAAGAGACCTCTTCTACATTCATAGTTCATTGCCTGATCATATTAATCCAGAAGGGGTAAATGGTGCGGGAAATGCTCAAGGTATAGAATTCGCTTCTTTGCCGGGAGTTCGCTCTATGGGGGTTCATTGAGATTATCATTCTAAGCAAAACAAGCGATTGACACATCATTTTTCACAGCAAAACTCTTTATAAAATGAAGTATTCAAAATATATATTTTTTTACATGCTATTTGGGGTGATAATTTTTTCTTCCTGTACAAAGAATTTTCAGGAGCTAAATGCAACCCACAATAATCCATCAGCCACCACCATCGGCCCACTGGTGAACAGTGCCATTAGTACGCTTTTTTTGACCGGGACTGAACAGGCTTCTGTCCATAACGATTATTATTATACGATCACTCAACTGGGAGCAACTTCGAGTATTTCAGGATATGTTTTGTCGAATGCAGTAAACGAAATCTGGGGCAATTATTATAGCACGTTACAAAACCTGAATTTGATCCAGGACAAAATAAATGAGGTTAGCGATAAGGAGTCGATGAATAATATCCAGGCAATATTGTACACGCTCCGTGCTTACAAAACTTTTAGAGTGACTGATCAATTTGGTGATATTCCATATTTCAATGCTGGCAAAGCTTATAAAGGAGATGTTGCAAGTTTTAGAGTTGCCTATGATTCACAGCAATCCATTTATGATTCACTGTTAAGTAATCTTACCTGGGCAGTAAAAAATATAAATACAAATAGTGGTGCTACCACATCAGCAGGTAATCCGTATGCAACTATTCCTGGCTATGATCCGCTGTTGAATGGCGATATGACCAAATGGCTAAAATTTGCAAATTCATTAAGGCTTCGTTATGCCATGCAAATGGTAGAAAAAGATCCTGCTACCGCAACACCAATTATTCAGGATGTAATGAGCGGAAGCGCACCATTGATTGATTCTGCTAATGATATATGTATGTGGCCAGCATCGTTAGGCGGTTATGATCTTTGGGTTAGATGGTGGAGCTTCTCTTCTGGCGGTGCAGGTTTTGTGCGCATGAGCAGCACCATGTGGAATATGGTATCAGATAATAATACAAATGCGGGGATATTTGATCCAAGAGCAAATCTCTTTGTAACAACCAATCAAGCTGGCAACTGGGCACCCTATACTATTGGAGTAAGCACAGGTGATGCCATCAATGCATACTTTTCACCCACCGATCCAACACAAAAGAACAATTGTATCTATTCTCCGCTTAATTGGTATCTGGTTCGCGATGAATGGTACATCCCTGAATTGCTAATGACTGAAGCCGAAGTTCATTTTTTAAAGGCAGAAGCTTACGCGAGGGGGCTTGGTGTAGGCCAAAGCGTACCTAATGCACAAACTGAATATCAGGCTGGCATCACGTCATCAGTTAATTTCTGGTATAATATAGCCGCAACAACTAACGATCCTAGTGAAAATTGGTCGGCAGTTGCGCCGCCGCCGCCAACAAACGTGCAAATGACTGCGCTGTTTAATAATCCAAAAGTTGCATTTACCGGAACGAGCACTGATGCGGTGACAAAAATTTATGCACAGGAATGGTTAGCATCTTTCCGTCAGCCATGGCTTGCATTTAATTTGTGGAGAAGAACAGGAAACACACCTGTTGATCCAGCAAGCGTTCCTACTTCTACCAATGCTACGTTTTATCGGTTGCCTTATGCACAAGATGAAGCAGTGAATAATGAAGTGAATTATAATGCGCAGGTATCTAAAATGGGCGGAAATAATTCTAATATAAAAGTTTGGTGGATGCCATAATAAACTCTTTCGCAGTTTTAGGTTTAAGCAATAGTATCTAATACAAGGGCCTTGAAATTTTTCAAGGCCTTTTGTTTTAATAAAGATTATGAAGAACTTTTACAAATCATCATACTCATACAAAGAATCAATATGAGAATCGGAATTCATTTGAAAAACGGGCTTAATAAACCCATCCTTTAACCCATATACCCAACCATGCAGTTGCGGCCTTTGTTCATTTTGCCAAGCCCTCTGAATAATAGAAGTTTTAGCAAGATGCAACACCTGTTCCTGCACATTTAATTCAGTTAATCGATCAGTGCGTTTTTCTTCATCACCGATTGAATCTAATTCATCGCGGTGCAGTCTATACACGTCTTTAATATTGCGGAGCCACATATTCAGCACCTGTTTGAAATCGTGCTTTGTCATGGCTGCTTTAATCCCACCACAACCATAATGTCCGCAGACAATCACATGCTTCACTTTAAGATGGCTGACTGCATATTCAAGAACGCTCAGCAAATTCACATCGGTATGAATTACCATGTTGGCTATATTGCGGTGTACAAAAATTTCGCCTGGCTGTGTGCCCGTGATTTCATTAGCGGGAACACGGCTGTCGCTACAGCCTATCCACAAAAACTCCGGGGTTTGCAAATGAGAAAGGCGTTCAAAATATTCGGGGTCATCTAATTTTTTCTCGGCAGCCCATGCTTTATTTTCTAATAATAATTTATCTATTGAATACATATTGAAGATTGAATTTTTTAAATATTTGTTTCTTGTATTTCCTCATTCCTTGCCTTGCTTCATTTCTTTGTTGAAGATAATTTTGTTTTTTATTAATTGGCGTCTTTAATATTATCTCGTCAACAAATTTACGGTTAAGGAATCTGTTTATTTTACTGCTGAATTTTTTATCAGGCATTTTAAATAGGATATGGTTTGAAAAGTGCTTACGCAATCTTTAGTTGAAAATCATCCTGCGTGTTAACCAATTGGTGCAATGCCTTATATTGACTTTTTTTAATTTCAACTTTGATATTGTTAAGATGGGCATGTTGCAAAAACTCATTGATAACATCAATAATATCTTTATCAATAAAATCTGCGCGGGTCATATCAATGAGAACATAAGATTCTTCAGGTACAGATTCCAGTTTTTCCTTCACAATTGGCTTGTTTAAAAACGAAACATCTTTGCGAAAACGAACTAGATATTTGTTATCATCATGAACTACCATTACTGCAGATTTGAAATTGCTTCTAATCAAAAAGAACAAACCCACGCCAATGCCAATAACAATTCCTATCAGTAAATCACTTAATAAAATAGCAATGATTGTTATTAAAAACGGAATCAATTGATCCCAACCTTTTTTATAGAAATCTTTAAAAATAGAAGGCTTCACTAATTTGTAACCAGTAACAATCAATATAGCAGCCAACGCACTTAACGGGATTTTATTAAGAAGAGCTGGGATTAATAATACACTTAAAAAAATCAATAAGCCATGTAAAATAGTTGACAACTTGCTGTTTGCTCCAGCATTCACATTCGCAGAACTGCGCACGATAACAGATGTTACTGGAAGTCCGCCCAGTAACCCAGATACTAAATTTCCAACTCCCTGAGCTTTAAGTTCACGATTGGTGGGCGAACTGCGATTATATGGATCAAGCTTATCAACGGCTTCGAGGCTAAGCAAAGTTTCAAGGCTTGCCACAAGTGCAATTGTAACTCCGGTTATCCATACCTGTGAATTTCCAAGATGCTCCCATGAAGGGAAAGTAAAAAAGCTACCAAAAGATTTTAAGTCGCTTGCAACGGGCAATGCCACCATATGATCTTTGTCTATTGAAAATTTTGATGCTGATCCAAGTAAAAACTCATTCACGCCAATCGCAAATGCAACTGCTATTAGTGGTGCGGGCACCCATTGAAATAATTTTTTGCTTTTGAAAAATGGTTTGTCCCAAAGCACAAGAATAATTATAGAAAAAATCCCAATGGCAATGGATGCTGGCGAAAGATAGTTGAGTGAATAAATGATTTCAGAAAACGTATTGTTTTTATCAATTTGAATGAAAGCTTCATCGCCTGAAAAATCTTTGTCGTAGCCAACAAAATGCGGCAATTGTTTTAGGATAAGAATGATGCCGATGGCCGCAAGCATTCCGCGGATAACAGAATTGGGAACATAATCTCCAATGATGCCCGCTTTCAAAAAACCGAAAATGATTTGAAGCGCACCAGCAATTACAACCGAAATTAGAAATGCTTCATAAGCGGGCATTTTTCCGATGGCAGTTGCAACAACTGCTGTAAGGCCCGCTGCAGGACCACTCACGCTAAGGCTGGAGCCGCTTAATAACCCTACAATAATTCCGCCAGCCATACCAGCAATAATTCCTGAGAAAAGCGGTGCGTTTGAACCAAGCGCAACACCTAAGCAAAGTGGCAATGCCACCAAAAATACTACTATCGAAGCAGGAGCATCTGCACCTACGTTTTGAAAAATCTTTTTCATGCTGATTTATAAAAGGATTTATAAAAGAAGATAATGATGATGCTAATAATGCATCAATTAATTTTTAAGAAATGGAATGAGAAAAGATCAGCAGTTTGGCGGTGGCGTGGGAATATCATCTGCATGTCTTGCTATTAAAGCTTCTGCCTGATGATGGGCTGCAATGAATGAAATAATGTTCAGGGAGATGATGTATGAATGATGATTCGGTAAAAAATGCTTGTTTATCTCTTCACCAAAGCCTGGATTTTTTGATGAATCTTTTGCATGAACAATTTCTTCGGTCATTTGCCCTGATGATAGCCAGCTTACTATCTGTTTAAGTGGCAGCAACTGAATGCTCAGGACCAAAAGAAGAAGAATTGATATTGCTTTTTTCAATTTCATGAAGTGCGCGAAACTAACAATACCATTTTGAAAAAGCAAATACCCAGAATAACCTTAACAAAATTTAAGTTTATTACTCTATAAAATTTGTGTACTGATTGGATTGAAATTAAATATTTAATCCGCCGCAAGTGCTGAGCACCTGACCCGTGATGTATGAGCTCATATCGCTTGCGAGGAATAATGCAGTGTTTGCAATTTCTTCAGCCTTGCCAAATCTTCCTAATGGAATTTTTTCAAGAAATGATTTAGACGCATCGCCATCTTTTAAATAATGTGTCATATCTGTTTCAATAAATCCAGGAGCAATTGCATTGCAACGGATGTTTCGGCTTCCCAGTTCATGAGCAATTGATTTGGTGAAACCGATGATGCCTGCTTTGGAAGCGGCATAGCTGCTCTGTCCTGCGTTTCCTTTAATGCCAATGATAGAGCTCATGTTAATAATGCTTCCTTTTTTTGCTTTCATCATTGGGCGGATCACTTGCTTGGTGATATTATAAACGCTTTTCAGATTTATGTTTATCACATCATCCCATTGTTCGGGTGTGAGGCGCAACAATAAATTGTCTTTTGAAATGCCGGCATTGTTCACACAAATATCCACTGTGCCAAATTCTTTCATCACATCATTCACGAATATTTCGCATTCCGCATATACGGAAGCGTTACTTTTATAAGCTTTTGCTTTCACGCCAAAGCCACTCAGTTTTTCTTCCAATGCGATTGCTTTTTCTTCGCTGCTTAAATAAGTGAAAGCAATGTTTGCGCCATGCTCAGCAAGCTTTAATGCAATTGCCTCGCCAATTCCGCGACTGGCGCCAGTGATAATGGCTATTTTATTTTCGAGCAGTTTCATGTTGTTGTTTTGTAGTTGGATTTTTATGCAAGATAATAGAAAGAAATTTTATTGCATCAGCCTTCCATCAACGATGGCCTTTCACTTATCTCATGATACTTGATCACATCGTTTGCAAAATAATGTATGACCATGCTTTTTCTTGTCAGCTCGGCATTTGCAACGGGCATTCCTCCATGCACAAGGTTTGCATGCCATATAAATACATCTCCTTTTTTTGCAAGGAAAATTTTTTTCTCCAACTGTTTTTCCGCGATTGCTTTCTCAATCACATCTTCATAATCAACATAATCTTTTTTGCCAAGGGTGAGCGCAGTTTCTCCTTCATTGAAATCATTATTGAGTAGATAAGGCATGCGATGACTTCCAGGATAATAAAACAATGGACCATTATCTATGCTCGTATCCTCAAGCGCAACCCACACCGCAATCAAATAGCCCAATGGATATGTCGTCATGTGAATGCTGTCAGAATGTGCCCGCTGTCCACTGCCGTAAATAAAATTGATGGTTTGAAATGGAACAACTTCTCCGCCTAAAATGAAAGATAAAATTTCATTCAATCTTTTTTCAAGGGTTATTTTTTTTATGAAAGATGAAATTTTATTTGCGAACATCAGCTTGTTATCATGTGTTGGCTGCAGTTTTTTTTGCCCTACCAGTTTTTCTATTTCTTTATTGATAGATTCAACCATTGGGTTGTCGAAAAAGTTATTCAAAATCAAATAGCCATTGTCAGACCATGATAATAACTGTTGCTGAACATCCATAGAAAAATGTTTGAACTGTTCTTTTGAAGGAACTAAATTTTTAGAATGGCCGATATCGAGCCATGCTTTTGATTCTTTATCGGGAAAATCTTTGCTCGAAATGGAAGCAATCAACGGTTTGTTTATATTATACTTTTTATAAGCAGCTTTATTGTGCAGAAGGCTTTTGTAATGAACAAGATTATAAGCCCAATGAGCAAACTTAAATTGCTTGAATCGATCGAACGCTGCCATATTGATTTATTGCATTATTGAAGTTCGTCAAAATAAAGCGATTTTTGACTATGAGTAAAATGATTATTTAATGATGGATGGAAGAAAAAGTTTAAGAACATGGCTGCTTGTGGCATTTGCTATAGAAACATTATGCGCCACTTATTTTCTGAAACTACAACTGCTTGCAGGTTTTGCTTCCATTCTTTATTTCTTATGCGGGATAGGCATTGCCGTGATAATCTTATTTCTTCCTCAAGCAAAAAAGCCCACATTCAATTTTAGCAGCTCGTCTCAAAATTGTTTCAGGTTTTTTTTGATAGCAGCGATAGGTATTTTTCTTTATTGGTTATCAAGTTCCATCATCTATGAAAATTCGCTTGATTTTCACAATGCTGATATGCTTCCTGTTATTAAAAAAATGGACCAGCGTTTTTTGAGCGACCAATGGAAACATGTGTATGATAATATCCCGGAATTATGGAATGGCACTCGACCTATCTATCTTCCTGCAATGTGGCTTCCTTTTGCGCCTGCTGTTGCATTGAATATTGACATACGCTGGATCACAGTTGCTTGTATGTTTTTTGTGTTTACAACAACGGCATTCATGCTTTCATTCAAACAAAAATTTTCTTATATAATTTTATTGATTGCCGGAATCCTTTTGTGTTGGCTGCTTTTAGAAGATGACACGCATAGCTTTATTAGTTTTTCCGAAGAAGGTGCCGTTGTGCTGTATTATTTTTTGCTTGTTTTTGCGCTTGTGTCCGAGAACATTATTTTTATTGCCATTACTGCTTGTTTATGCATGTTGAGCAGATATTCTTTGGTGGGATGGCTGCCTGCATTTTTTATTTTTCTGTTGATTAATAAAAAGAATAAGCAAGCATCCATCTTTGTATTTCTTGGTATCTTGTCATTCTTGTTTCTTTTCATAATCCCTTTTGGCTGGGATGCTTTTTTACATTTCATACAATTGCCGTCTCAGTATATTGGTTTTTCTAAGATTGTTTGGCGCGATAGCCCCGAAGTATTTTTAAATTATCTCGGCTTTGCAAAATTTTTCGGGGCTGATAAAATGAATGTATTGCATCTGCTGTTGATTAGTTTCGCATTTATCATTCCAACAGCCTTCATCTTGCTTTGCAATTATTATAAAAAGAAAAAAAATCTTTTTAATATTCCATTAGCAGCATTAAAAATTGCGCTCGTCATTTTCTATAATTTTATTGATGTTCCTTATCTCTATTTATTCTACACTTCAACATTCGTTAGCCTTGCTATCGTTGCAATTTTTATGAATGAGAATAATTGTGATGTAGATTTTCAACCGCTTGCTGCGTATTAAAAGGAAGGCTTTGTGTTCACAAGCAGCGCAAGTATTTCTTCAATATAATTTCTTTCATTAGATAACCGCGGCACTTTGTGTTGCCCGCCCAGCTTGCCTTTGCTGCGAAGCCATTCTGTGAACAATCCTTTAGGTAATGATTTTACAAATGGCATCCTGAGCGCAATATCTTTATGTCGTTTCGCTTCGTAGTCACTGTTCACATTTTTTAAAGCGGAATCCAGTTCATACACAAAACGGTTCATGCTCTCTGGTTCTTTATCAAATTCAATGAGCCATTCATGCGCGCCATTATCGTTCTCGCTAAAATAAATTGGTGCAGCAGTATAATCATTCACAACGGCGCCAGTTTTTTCGCTGGCAATTGAAATGGCTTTATCCGTATTGTCAACAATCACTTCTTCTCCAAATGCGTTCATATAATGTTTCAGACGACCAGTGACTTTAATGCGAAATGGGATCAATGAAGTGAACTGAATTGTATCGCCCAAAAGATATCTCCACAAACCACCGTTTGTATTGATCACCAATGCATAATTTTTTCCTACTTCCACATCGCGTAAGCCAATTGTTTCTGGTTCTTCTTTTCCATATTCTTCCACTGGCATGAACTCCATAAAAATGCCATGATCTAAAAATAACAGCATGCCATCATCTTCAGGGTTTGCCTGCGCAGCAAAAAAACCTTCACTGGCATTATACATATCGAGATAGTTAATCTGCTTTCCAATCAATTTGTTGAGTTGCTCACGGTAAGGCACAAACGAAACTCCACCATGAATGTATAATTCAAGCGAAGGCCACACTTCAGTGAGATTATTTTTTCCCGTTATTTCCAGAATACGTTTTATCAAAACCAAGGTCCATGTGGGAACGCCCGAAATAGAAGTCACATTTTCATTGATGGTATTTTGCGCCAGCATTTCAATCTTGTTCTCCCATTCATCGAGCAGCGCGATATTCAATTCCGGGGTGCGAATCCAATGTCCCCAAAATGGCGAGTTCTGCAAAAGCACAGCGCTCAAATCTCCATAATGTGCATCGTCATTGATCTGGCTAATTGTGTGGCTGCCGCCAATCACAAGCCCTTTGCCCGTCAGCAAATCAGAATCGGGATTAGACGCATAATACATCGTCACCACATCTTTCGCGCCTTTGTAATGCCCATCTTCCAGACTCTCGTCGCTCACTGGAATAAACTTGCTCTTATCGCTAGTGGTGCCACTGCTTTTTGCAAACCAGTTGATCGGCGTGTTCCATAAAATATTTTGTTCACCATTCATGATGCGGTGGATATAAGGTTTTATATCATCGTACTCATGTATCGGGATTGCTTTCTTGAATTCTCGTACAGAAAATATTTTTGAGAAGCCATACTTGCGACCAAACTCAGTGTATTGCGCGGAAGTGACAAGATGTTGCAAAACCTCGCGCTGCACGGCAACAGGGTTTTGCATCCACTGTTCCATTTGCCATAGCCTTAACCGAGCAAGCCTTGATATTGCAGGACTGAGCAATTTCATCTCAGGCAAAATAGTGAATCCTTATCACATAGAGAAAAATCAATAAATGGATAATTGTTTAGAAAATCGTGCAGCTTATGGTTTGCGAGTTTTTCGTGTCCTTAGCAGATTGCTACTATTAAGCATCGTTGCCCGTCCATACCGGCACGGGCGGATGTCACTCACTTGTACTGTAGGAATTCTATTGGGCAATGTACAGCAGCTTGAAGGAATGACGATGTGAACTATTCTGAGAGGAGCTTTTCCACTTCTGTTTTCAATATTGGAAGATGTTTTATCACAATTCCCCAAATAATTTCGTCAGAAACTGAGTCATATCCATGAATAATTCTGTTCCTCGTATCAACTATTTTTCTGGAATTTGATAACTCAATAGATTCATTGCTTTGCAAGATCCTATTCATCGCCTCTCCAATAATTTCAACATTTCTCTCAACAGCTCTTTTTGTTCTTATATCAGTTTGATAAACAATAAAATTTTTAGGCGTGTCAGTAAAAAAACTTTCAATCTCGTTGATAGCATTCAGAATATCATAAAGCCATGTCTTCACCTCAATATTCATACACAAGCTGTCTTTGTTGGTGAATGGCTTTTTTAAAAAAAGGATTTTTGATTGCTTTTTCTTCTAATAAATCAATATTCCTTTTTAAAATATCCTGCAAAGAAAATTTAAAATCGAAATAATTGTCGGCATAAACAGAAACATCAATTGGGTTGAAATCAACAACAAAGTCTATATCGCTTTCATTATTGAACTTGTCCGTTAGCACTGAGCCAAAAGCATAAAGCCGATTGACCATGTGTGCTGCACAAAGTTCAGAAATATCGCTTTTATGTTCCTCAAGAATTGTCATCAGACAAATTTAAATATAAAAAAGTGGAAATGAAATGAATTGTAATACTATAGTTGAGACGGTTATTTGCTGAAATCAAATCACTTTGATTTCTTGTTTAATTGAAGTTATAAACCAAGAAATGAAATTGTTGTAAAATCAATGTCAACATACAAACAGCAATTGTGATTATATATTTTGAATAGAAATAAAATATTAAAGAGACAATTGCAAGGACGCTTGAAATAATCGTATCCAAAAGGTAAATTTTGGTTATCGCTGATTTTGTTGATTCGGGAATGAAGGGGCTTGTAAGTTGATATTTGGTTTGATAATAAATAATAATGTACCAAGCTATACTAAGCAATAATATCAACAATGAGATCCTTGCTCCAGTTTTCGAATTTATTGCTTTTATTATTTCCATTTAAAGATTGTGATAACCTCTCAGGCAAGTGTGATTATTCAACACCCGATGTCCTTTCATTCCTCGCTTCTTCATGCAGATAATCTTTGCGCTTCAATTCAAAATTCTTTCCGAGGTATAATCGGCGAACATGCTCATCGTTCGCAAGTTCTTCTGCAGTTCCGTGCTTGAAAATTTTTCCTTCGATTAATAAATAAGCACGGTCGCAAATAGAGAGCGTTTCATTTACATTATGATCGGTTATGAGAATGCCGATGTTTTTATATTTCAGTTTTGCAACCACTGTTTGAATGTCTTCAACCGCAATTGGGTCAACACCTGCAAATGGCTCATCGAGCAAAATAAATTTCGGATCAACAGCAAGTGCTCGAGCAATCTCTGTTCTTCTTCTCTCGCCGCCGCTCAATGAATCTCCATTATTTTTTCTAACATGGTTCAATCCAAATTCTTCCAGCAGGCTTTCGAGCTTATCTTTTTGTTCTTGTTTGGAGATCTTTCTCATTTCTAAAATAGCCTTGATATTATCTTCCACGCTTAGCTTGCGGAACACGGATGCTTCCTGCGGAAGATAGCCAATGCCCATTTGCGCACGTTTATACATGGGCATTTTGGTAATGTCCGTTTCATTCAAAAACACATTGCCCTGATCGGGTTTTATCAAGCCAACTACCATATAAAAGGTAGTTGTTTTGCCAGCGCCGTTCGGACCAAGCAAACCGACAATTTCACCTTGCTCAACATTCACTGAAACATGGTTCACCACGGTGCGGCTGCTATAAGTTTTTACAAGTTCGTTCGTGTGTATCTTTAAGCTCAATTGAAAAAGATTTTCGCAAAAATACCAGAACAAAATTGAATAGCATATCTCAATTGAAATACTTTAACAGCTATTTGCGTTCTTACTGCTATTGAATTAAGTTTGCAGGCTGAATTCAGTATAGAGTTAAGAGTAGAGAGTCGGGAGGAGCAAATTCACCATTGACCATTCA
>CAIYPC010000537.1 GCA_903927975.1 uncultured Bacteroidota bacterium
AGCATTTTTCCGGTGCGGCATAAACCAGTTTGTATTTCATCGCCAATAAAAAGCACATTAGCATCTTCACAATATTGTTTCGCTTTGCTTAAATACCCTTCATCAGGTATCACTACTCCTGCTTCGCCTTGTATTGGCTCCACCAAAAAGCCTGCAACGTTTTTGTCTTGCAATGCAATTGATAATGCGTTCAAATCATTGTATGGTATAATCTCAAATCCCGGAGTGAATGGTCCAAAATTTTTATAAGATGATGGATCACTGCTAAAAGAAATCACTGTGCTTGTTCTTCCATGAAAATTATTTTCGCAAACAATTATTTTTGCTTTGTTCTCAGGAATTCCTTTCACAGTGTAACCCCAACGACGACAAAGTTTAATAGCAGTTTCAACTGCTTCAACTCCAGTGTTCATTGGCAGGACTTTATCATAGCCAAAATATTTTGTGATGAATTCTGCATATTCCCCAAGCAGATCGTTGTGGAATGCGCGTGATGTAAGCGTTAGCTTTTGTGCCTGTTCAATAAGTGCTGCAATAATTTTAGGATGGCAATGACCTTGGTTTACTGCGGAATAGCCACTTAAGAAATCATAGTAGCGTTTACCTTCAACATCCCAAACGTAAACGTCTTCGCCTTTATTTAATACAACAGGAATTGGATGATAATTATGTGCGCCATATTTTTCTTCCAGATCAAAATAATATTTGTTCTTCTCAGAAATTGCTGAAATAGTTTGCATGATTTAAACTTTAGAATAGGTTTAGAAAAAATAATATAAAAAGTGCAGATGAACAATCTGCCGCTAAAAATAATTCAGCAATTACGAGTGATCGAGGAAATCAAGATTTTTATCGAGAAAGCTTAATATGGTGTCGTTAAGAAGAATAAATTTCGATTTTTGTAAAGATAGTATTTTCAAGTCAAATGATCCTATAATTGCGGTAATCGAACAGCCGCTTGCCGGTTTTTTTTTCAATCCAATAAAGTACTCTTTGTTTTGTGTTGAAGCTCTTTTTGCTAATATCAAAATCGAAATGCCAGTTTGTTTTTTCAATGCGTTTTTTCATCACTAAGGGATGTGTTCCTTTAAATTTTTCCAGCGAATCTATTTTGGAATAATCGAATGCATTGGTTTGTTTTTTGGAAATTTTTTCCGCTAGCTTATTACTATCATATAGCTTTTCAAAATTCAGGTGTTTGCTCAATTGTTGTTCGGGATGTTTCACCCAGCCGTAATGATAAATATATGCATCAATCAATTTTACTTTTAGCTTCTGGTTATTTTTTCTAAAGCCTTGCGCATCTCTGTATGAATGGATGTTTTTGTCATTTCTTATGATGCGGATTTCATGATCGTACCATGTCCTCGAATCGCCCACATAATCATACGATCCATAAAAATGGAGATACTTGAATAATAAGCCTTCCACATTTTTATCATCTTTATATTTTTCCATCGCTTCGCGAATTGAGGCATAATATTTTTCGTGAATTATTTCATCGCCCTGAATATAGATGCACCAGTCAGCATCTTCAGCAACATGCGTAAAAGCTTTGTCAGTTTCAGCAGCCAAAACATGTCCGCCTTGCTTCAATGATTCATCCCAAATGGAATGATAGATTTTTATTTTAGGAGATGAAATGCTTTGAATTAATTGCACCGTTTCATCGTCAGAATTTCCAATATTCACAATCACCTCATCACATAAAGGAAGAATGGAATTGATTGCCTCAACGATTGGGTAATCATATTTGACAGCATTGCGAATAAATGTGAAACCTGATACTTTCAAAATAATAAGTTAGAGAATGAAAGCTTCAAAATTATCTGAAAAGCTGATTGCTCCGATATTATTTTTTTTGAAAATACCATAAAATGCCGAGCCGCTTCCGCTCATAGATGCGTATAATGCGCCTGTGCGATAAAGATTTTCTTTTATATCGTTCATTTCAGGAAATTTTTTCAGTGCAGCCTTTTCAAAATCATTCTGCAATTCATTTTTCCATTTTTCTATGGGTTGATTAATAATTTCTTTTAAACTTTTTGTTGATGGCTGCGGATTTATTTGTGAAAATGCCCACGCGGTGCTGATATGGATTTTGGGACAAACAAGCACAAATGAATAATCAAGTAAATTCAATTCAAAAGGTTCCAATATTTCTCCGCGGCCTGAAGCGAAGCATGGTTTATTGATGATAAAGAAAGGACAATCGCTGCCTAACTGTAATGCATAACCGATAAGTTGGTCAGTTGATAAATTGAGAAGAAATTTTTCGTTCAGTAATTTCAATGTAAAAGCTCCATCAGATGAACCGCCGCCAAGACCGGCGCCCATTGGTATATGTTTGTGAAGCCACATGTTAATCGGCGGCAGAGAAGGAAAATCTTTTTTCAAAAGATAATATGCTTTTGCGCAAAGATTATCATTTTCATTGCCATTAACGGGCAATCCAGAAACAGTGAACTCGAAATTTTCGGACGGAACTATTTCAAGAACATCTTTTAAATTAATTGGATAGAAAATGGTTTCCAGATTATGATATCCGTCGGGGCGTTTGCCCGTGATGTGAAGGCCAAGATTGATTTTGCAATTGGGAAAAGAAACCATCAGCTAATATAATGGAAAGCTTTTATTAAGGGGCTGATGAATTTTTTTGGGGAGATAAATTCGCAGACCGAAGATGACTATTGATATGCCGATGAAGTGATTGCGACGCAACGATGATGCTATAAAAAACCGAAGCTGGTATCAAAAAAAATCTCAAAACAATTAGTAGCTGACAATCACTTTTGCTTTCGCTTATTTATTTCATCGCGAATTGCAATGGCCCTGATGTAGTCTTCATGTTCAAGCACTTCATTCAGCAAGCTGTTCAGTTCATCAAGCGTAAGGCCGCGAAGTTCTTCACGGGGCACAGTTTCTGTTGTGGGGGCAATCGCTTTTTTCTTTTTTGTTGAAGTGTCTTCCATTAATATCCCGGCGTTTTCGAGAATATGCTCATAAGTGTAAATCGGGCAGCCAAAGCGAACCGCAAGCGCAAGGGCATCAGAAGTACGAGAATCAATTTCCACCGTATCATGCTCGCTGAAACATACGAGCTTAGAATAAAAAATGCCTTCTTGCAGATCGCAGATAATGATTTCCTGAAGGTCGATACTGAAAGCGCTCATGAAATTTTTCATTAGATCGTGCGTGAGCGGGCGGCTAGGGTGCATTTTTTCGAGCGCAACCGCAATGGCCTGCGCTTCAAAACCGCCAATCACAATCGGCAGCCGCCTAAGG
>CAIYPC010000538.1 GCA_903927975.1 uncultured Bacteroidota bacterium
ATGTTTCCTTATTAATATTGCTGAAGTTTTTTTTCTTATTCAGCAAACGATAGAATATTGAAATGGGAGTGAGCACAAGACTAAACACAATCACAAGAATAATTGTGTTTAGGATAATGCTTAATACATGAATTGTTTTTTGCAAAAAATTTCCCATCAATTTTGCAAATGCTGGTACTAGCACCGAAGCCAAAGCAATTGCTACAGAGATATACAACAGCCATTTATTTTTTGTGAGGAGATAAAGGATTACGAGACCGTTGGTGAGTGATAAGATTTCTATATAGACATTTTTCTGTTTCATTTAAAAAAGTGTATAAACAAATGCTGAAATAGATGAGCCGGCAAATACAATTAAAACAGTTGTCAGCAACAACACAACGATGATTGGTAACAACCACCACTTCTTTTGAGTTCGTATAAACTGCCAATATTCCTTAAGAAATTCTTTCATAAATATTGCTTACTAAAAATAAAATTGTTCATTACAAGATATTCAATATTCGTTGATAAGAAGCATTTCACCGCATCGTCGGGAGTGTTAACAATTGGTTCCTCATTTCTATTAAAGCTCGTATTGATTAAAAAAGGGCAACCTGTTAATTGAAAAAAAGCTTGCAATAACTTGTATAATTTTTGATTTGATTTATTATCCACTGTTTGTAATCGTGCAGTGTAATTAATATGTGTTACTGCGGGAATAAAACTTTTTTTATAATCGAGCTTTTGCTTCATTTCCCATTTATTATACCCTTCGGGAAATGCAATTTGAAATTCTTTCCGCAATGGTAATGCAACCAGCATATAAGGCGATGGCTCTTTCAAATCAAAATATTTATTTGCTTCTTCCTCCAAAACTATTGGTGCAAATGGCCTGAAACCTTCTCTGTTTTTTACTTTCAAGTTGAGATCATTTTGCATTGTTTCAATTCGCGGATCTGCTAATATGCTGCGATTTCCCAATGCTCTTGGGCCAAATTCTGTTCGACCCTGAAACCAAGCGACTACTTTTCCTTGTTGAATAATAGTTGCTACTTTATCATATATATCAGCTTCATTTATTTTTTTTCCATTCAGATTATTCTTTTTTGCCGCATAAATAATTTCATTGTCAGTGAATGAAGATCCTAAAAGCGAACCTTTCATTAAATCATTTTTTTGTTCGGCTTTTATTAATGGCTTATCAAAACCAATATGATAAGCAGCAAGCGCTGCGCCCAAAGCACCGCCTGCATCATTGGAAGCGGGTTGAATGAATACATGCTGAAATATATCTGCTGAAATAATTTTTCCATTTGCAACACAGTTGAGAGCAACGCCACCGGCAAGACATAAATTATTTGAGCCTGTGATTTTTTTTGCTTCTTGCGCTAATAGCAAAATAATTTTTTCTGTTATGCGCTGAATTGCCAAAGCAAGATTGCAATGTGTTTGAGTGATTGGTTCGTCTGCAAGCCTTCGTTTGATACTAAATAATTTCTGCCATTCCTTTTCATTCACCATTCGCAAGCCTGAAGTGTAGTTAAAATATTTCTGGTTTAATGCGGCTGATCCATCAGGCGAAATTTTAATGAGATCTTTTTCAATAGCAGAGATTATCTTCTTGTATTCTTCATCTTCATCATTACCGTAGGCGGCAAGCCCCATCAGTTTATATTCATCCTGATTTACTTTAAATCCACAATAATATGTGAACGCAGCATATAATAATCCAAGTGAATGCGGGAAGTTGATTTGCTTTTTGACCGTGATTTTATTTTTTTCCCCTTGCGATATAGTGCATGTTGCCCATTCGCCAACCCCATCAATGGTTAATATTGCTGCTTCATTATATGCTGATGGATAATAAGCACTTGCTGCATGTGATAGATGATGCTCTGAAAATAATATTGAAAGCTTCTTTTTATCAAATGGCTGTATTTCGAGAAGGTTTTCTTTTATTTCTTTTTTGATGAAAAGCTTCCCTTTTATCCAAACAGGAATTGCTTTTAAAAAATATAGCATTCCTCGTGGTGCGATTTCATAAAAGGTTTGGAGTATGCGATCAAATTTTTGGAATGGCTTTTCATAAAATACAACAGCTTCCAAATCATCAATAGAAATGCCTGCTTCTGAAAGACAATATCTAATCGCGTTTGATGGAAAAGATTCATCATTTTTTTTTCGGGTGAATCTTTCTTCTTGTGCTGCTGCAATAATTTCTCCATCCTGAATTAAAGCAGCGGCGGCGTCATGATAATATGCAGATATTCCGAGGATGTACATTTATGGTTATTACTGCTTTTGAGATGATGAAGTTCTTGAAATAATACTGTCTGCAAATATTTTTGAAAGCTGCATGTTCACTGCTGTTGTAAAATGACAATAATCTACAAATATTTCTCGCTTATCCTTGTCCATAAAATCAAGCGATCTTATATTCCCATCGATTTTATTTTTTGCACGGATATGCATCTCTCTCAAAAATTCATTGTAATCTCCATTGTTTTTCGG
>CAIYPC010000539.1 GCA_903927975.1 uncultured Bacteroidota bacterium
AGCTTTAAATGCGGGCATATCTGGCACCGCAAAATTCAGCAAATATTTGTCTGTAAGACTAGAGTCCGTTGTAGGAGTCTGCGCCTTCAGCAATATGCAAAAGACAACAAAGTTGAATAATAATAATATTCTTTTCATACACTTTTCTTTTGAATTTCAAATTCAATATTTAGTTCTGAATAACTATTGCCTGAACCAACTGTATTATTTGTCGGATCATTGCCATCCCCACCAAGATTAATTGCAGTGATATAGTCATCGCCCTGCAGTAGGCTAACTTTAATGTTAAATCCCGCGTCGTCTTGTAATATTTTTATAAAAAAATAAGTATAGATATATCGGGTATCAAACTTGTTTAGAGGTTCATTAGGTTGATAATTATTTATGACTTGATAATAGTATTTACCAACTCCATCTAGATTATCTCCAGCTATCATTGGGTTTGTTAAAATCGCTGGATTTCCTGTCGGTACGCTATCGCTTTCTAGCAATTCATAATTGTAAGCAATAGCATATAATCCTCCGGTATCTATTTCTACCCAAAGCTTTGAACCGGTTGGATTAAAATTTATTATTTTCATTTTTTTAAATTTAATGTTGCCTATCTTTTTTATTTATTTTCATTCATTTTTAGTCCTAAATATGCAACGCTACTGATGCCTGTTAATGAAACAAGTGTCCCATCTAAATCTGGTAAGTGACACTCTGGCGCTACAGTGACTTTATATAAGTAAATGGATATAGCAACAATTGTCCAAATGACGTTTTGCAACCTATGAATGCTAATGCCATTCTCATCAGAAAGAATATCTAACCAAAATCCCTGCGAAGGTTGATTTTGGTGGCGTGGTGTAATGGTTTTATTATTGCTTTGACTTTGATCTATAACATTGGCAAATGCGGTTGTGCCTGTACTGATACCTAACAAAGCAAGAGCAGTTGCGCTACTTTTTAGATCAATACTACAATCCTTTATGCATAAGGTAAGATGTATGTAGGTTGATGAAATTATTGCAGTCCAAAGGGCAAGTTGAGTTCGCGCAAGACTATATGGCCTAGGTATGTCATCAAATGAAATGCCCGTATAATTCTTCATTAATCTTGCACTCGACATAAATGCAGCAGGATTGTCAATGCTGTCTCTCAAAATATTCGATTTGAAAGCTAATAGGAATGTAAATAGAATTATAAGTCCTATAATTACCCAGCTTATAATGCAGAATAATTGTGATGTATCCATATTATTTAATTTTTGCGCCTACTCTAAAATCCCGTTTTCGGCTAACCGGGTTTTATTTTCAATAAGAATAAATGCTATAATTTTCACGCATTCAGCACATCCAATCTGTTCATCATAAAATCTCTTCCGTTTGTAAAAAACAGTTGTTCTGCAAATTGATCAATATCAAAACCTACAGGAAGGGCAACATTTGACACAATTGCAAACTGTACAAAGCTTTTTGAAAATTGATCTTTGAAACTAGAGAAATCTGTTATGGTGCTGCAGACCCAAATAGGATTTATTAATCCATCGAAGTCTGAACCGATGCATATCTGTTTCAATGCATTGTTTACATCATATCCATTTTTTTGAGCAACAACTATCACATGCAGTACATGTGCCATAAAATATTTTAAATGATAAACACTTACAGCAGGATTTACTTTTCCTCCGTCTTCAATCTCATCCCAACCCAACACTTTATCATTGTCAAAAGCACTGCCTAAAGTCACAGTGCCTCCACTTCCAAAAAAGAAACTGGTTTCAAAATTTGAGATGTATTCTGTTTCCATCGGGAAATCATCTCTGCTATTTGTCTCTTCTTCATATTCCTGATAGCCCAAGATCCTTGCATCAAGAGAAAGCCCAATCATTCCGCCTGAATTTAATATCTGCATAATGTCCTCATCATATAAATTAATGCTGGATGCATTGAATGAAGGTCTTGGCGAAATGCCCCCGTACTTAACAGGTTTGCCTTGCCACAAAACAGTGTAACCATCGTTCGCAAATTTTCTTTGCTGAAAAATATAATCTGGCATTTCAGAAAATGATATCCCGCAGAATCCGGCGTGCGTGCATACCAACGGTTGGTTAACGGCAGCAAAATCTGGGGCACCTCTTAGTTGATATAATTGTTGCCTCGCCCCAAGGCTCATGTGTTTCAGGTCGATCATTATTTTATTCTGATAGCAGTATCTCAAAATCTGGACACCACTATTTGCAATCATATTTCCGGTGGGCTTAAATTTATCGTTGCTTAAAAATTGCATACCAAAAGCATGATTGCAAAAATCTGATTGCTGCAAATGCGTGAGGTTGACAGACAATACTTTTACTTTCTGTCTTAAATCTTCCAGATTTGCTGTTACTTCATTTGCATCAAAATGCTCAAGCGCAGACGAGAGCGTATGGCATCCTTCAACACTAAATACCAAATGAAGGGTATTGTTATCTGCTTCATTATAATCAGATCTTTTAGCAATTGCTATTACTTTTTTATCAGTAATGCCAAATTGCAATGCATTAATAAGTGTGCTCAAGCCATCGCTTGCTAAAATCAGGTATGGGTTACCGTTATTCAGTTCATCTAGTCTTTTTTTCTGTAGGTAAGCCTGCAAAGGCCCGTTGGTTGCGGATTGCACGAGACTGTCGGATATGATGGCTCTCTCCGGCATGTGCAGCGCAACACAAACTAGGTTTGCATCTGTTGCTGCAATTTGAGCAAGATTTCCCTGAGACTGTATAATATCTGGAAATTCAGTGCAACACTTTAATAGAAAAGGGATCTTGCTTTTATCAATAGCTACCCATGGGCTTAATTGTGTAAGTCCAGTTGCAGCATCGTTTTCTGAGAAGAGACATTTTAAAGTTGGGTGAATATGAAAATCAGAAAATGGCATGGGCTGATATTTAATAATTTAAAAAATCGGATACAATATCCTGTCTCTAAAACTTATTTTACCCCACCACTCCAGAACCAATTTCCCTCGGTTGTATAAAACCATTTGCTGTTGCCGTTCACACTTTCGCCTTGTGTGGTAAAGCCGTCATACGCAAGCCGCATTCCAGTATCTTTTGTACTTACTGCTGGCTGATTTCTGTTTGGTGATTGCCTGATGTTTAACCTTACAATTGAAGTAGCATTGCCTATTTGTAAGATTTTCAATGGATTATTTGAAGCAACGGGTTGAACAGGGGCACCAGAAGCTAAAGCAATGAGCTTATTTAAATCTACTTTGTTACCAGGGCAAGTTTTAAGTGAGTAAATTTCATGATGGCCAATAATATGATTGCGATCAAGAGGAATGTTCCACTTGCTGCTCAATTGTTTTATCATACTGCTGCTCGATTGATACATTTCATCCGTCCAATCAGTGTCCTCTTTGCCTTCATGCTCAATGCCAAGTGTGTATAGATTTGGATTGATATACATTACATTTGACGCAGGTTTTATGAGCGACCAACTAGGCGCATTAACACGCCCTGCATGCCACGCGGTATTCGCTTCATCAACATATTGGTGTACATCTCCATTTTTGCCAATTCCATAATGTGCGGAAACCTTTGATATGGTGCTACTAAACCAGCTATCAGTTCCCTCGAGTGAGCCTTCCATAATGTGTACCACAATTGCTATCGGAGTGTAATTCATTCGCCCTTCACTATAATTAGGGCTTGGAACTTTTGTGATGGTCATAAATATTTGTTTAACCCTGTGCAGGTTTGTTTGAAAAATTAGCTTCGTCCGGAACTGTGGTTGGTATACCATCATTTGCGCCTTTAGCGTTGTTGGCATTTGAATTTCCCGGAGTCGACTGTTTGTTTTCTGTTGCTTTCAATGCAGCATAAGTGCCGGAACTCAGCCCAAGCAGAATGAGATTATTGTCGGATATTTTAGGTATGATAGAATTTACATAATCGCAATCTGATCCTTTAACCGCGTTGCTTAAACATGTTACCCAGTCATAGGTAGCGAGATGAATATTCAGATTGTGTGACAATTCGCCTATAAACCAAATGCCAAAAACGAGATTGAAGATGATCGTTTGAAAGCGATGAATGCTTACTCCATTTTTATCTGATAGAATGTCTAGGAAAAAATTTTCGCCATTCTGATTTTGGCTTAATTGCAATGCTGGATTTGACTGGTCTGACAAATCGATAACAGTAGCGGTCGCTGTTGTGGCGGCACTGATACCCAATAGGATCAATGTTGAAGAATCGAAAGTGGGAATGGCGCATTTTGTAATTAAGATTGTAATAAAAGATGCCAGCACAATCACTGACCACCATGATAGTTGAACACGGGAAAAACTAAATGGTTTTTTGTTGGCTACACTTGTATCTCGAAGCATGGAATATTTATGGTCAAAATACCATACGAAGAAAAAGAGGATCCCGAAAATTATCCAAAAGCAGACTGAAGGGTTTTGACTCATATAAATTTGTTTTATTTGGTTATGACTATGCGCGGAAAAATATTTTCAGTTAAAGGGTTTACGTTTTTAAACATTTTGAATGTTTTGAAAAAGGTAGGATGCAATGAAAATTCTATTCTGGAACACTGAGGAAGCCTGAAGGAAAAGGTTTTTGGAAGAAGTAAATAAATTTACAGCACTGCCACGATGATTGCAATACCCCTTTAGGGGTATTGGTTCGCTTTGATATTCTTCGTATATATGTACCCGTTAGTTATCTTTATTTGATTTCAAAAGAGCAGGTTTTATTTCGATAGTGTAAAGATGATAAAATCAAAACGCTGTTGACAAGGGGAGAAATGCTGTTTTTCAGGAGGGGATTTAGCGGTGAGGTTTGGAAGAGGTTTCCCGTATCTGATTAAAACCCCTAGAAAACAATAAAATAATAATTAGCTCAAAAACATTACTGGCATTGCGTTTCATAAGAGCGTTGATAATGGGCTTTTGGAGATTTTTTTGAATATTGGAGAAATGCCTATAATAATGAATTAGATTAGAAATATTATTTAACTTTTAAATCCAACAACATGAGTTCTAAATGCACGCCACCGGTTTCAAGTTCTATCGAACCAGCTCTTGCGTCTGCAAGAATCAAGCTTTATACGGATTATAAAAAGCCGGTGCTTGATAGAATAATAGGTTATAAAAATGAAATTTCGGTCATACAGTATGATCCTAATGTTTTTCTGCAATTATTAAATAAAATAACTGAACCAACTAGCCCGGTTGACCCTACGGAAAAATTGTATGATGGAATGCGGGTTTATTTTGCAAATTATTGTTATCACCCGAATGACTGCGATGGCAACACTTGTATTCCTACAGATCCTTCCAGTGCAACGAATGATTGCAGGGATAATCTTACATTGATTTTTGTTCCGACATCACTTAACAGCGGAGATCATCTTGACGATATCAGCAATTGTATAATTATTAAAAAAAGTGATCAAGGAGATGAGGTCTTCAACCTACCGAATCCTGCCACTGTTGGGTCGAAAGAAAAGGATACTGCTTCCAGATGGATAAAAAATTTTCAAAACGGGAAAGGCATAGCTTTAGCCACTGACGCAAGGTTTAGAACAGGCAACGCAAACTTCATGGAAACAAATAGCCTTTGGTATAGCCTGGAAATTATACAAGATTTGATTGATTACCTTACATGTCTTTTAACTGACAATCCACCGATTAAATGCGTAAAAATTCATATTGCTTCATTTATAACTCCTGAAGAGTCGCCCCAAAAATACCCATCATTTCAGCTCTCGTTGGTGTTTGAGTTTTATCAGCCAGGTGTTGACAAAGAAAAAGGTCAATCTATTTATTTTGGTTCTAAATCATTTGCAAAAATGAAAGGGAATAATTTAGGAGGTGGTGATTCAGATACTGGTCTTCCTTGTCCCCCTTCGACAGCTTGTCAGGGTTCTGGACTTCCGAAAAGTTAGCATGCATTAACTTTAATTATAGAAAATGCCAATTATTTATTATATCTACGTCGGAAGTATTGCTATTGCTTTTATATCCAGTCTGATAAGTTTCAGACTGGATTATCCTTTTCATTTAAAACTATTTTCAATTCTCCTTGGACTCACTTTTGTTGTTGAATTTTTTGTGACTTTTATTGAGAAGAAATTTCATTATAAAAATAATTACTGGATTTATAATGCATTCACACTAGTAGAATTTTGGGTTTACGCTTATTGGTATTATTCTATTACCACAATTAAGAACTTAAAAAAAGTAATGCTTTTTTTTCTGTTCGCATTTCCGGTTTTTTGGTTTATTACAGTGTTTTTTGTTTTTGGCTTTAATGTCTGGAATAGCTATGTGATTATTGTAGGGAGCTTCTTCAGTATTGTTTTTGTTGCTTCTTATTATTATCAGCTTATATCCTCTCCAAGTTTAACCGTATTAAGATTACAACCTGAATTCTGGATAGCAACTGGAATGCTGATTTTCTATCTAGGCGCATTGCCATATTTTGGAATGCTTAATTTTCTGATGAAGAATCATATGTCTGTGGCAGTAACACTTTTAACAGTTCTTATTACATTAGATATTTTTATGTATCTTCTTTTCAGTTACGGGTTCTTATGCCAGATAATCAATACAAAGAAGTCCTCATAGTTATAGTCGCATGCATTGTTTTATTTTTAGTGCTTGGTGGCATTATTTTACTTTTCTTATTCTTGTATCAGAAAAGAAAATTCTTTCAACGACAGCAATTAACTGAAATGGAGAAAGAATATAATGAGCAACTTCTTAGCACCCAACTCGAAATCCAAGAACAAACTTTCAATCACATCAGCCAAGAAATTCATGATAATGTTGGACAGATATTAAGCCTTGCAAAAGTGCAGATCAATATCATGAATGAAAGTGAGGATTTGAATAAAGAAATGCTTGATGAAGTGAAACAGAATATCAGCAAGGCATTGACAGACCTGCGCGATATTGCAAAAAGCCTTAGCAGCGAAAGGATAAGAAGTATGAGTATTGTTTCGGCTGTTACAATAGAAACTGAGCGCATCAACAAAAGCGGAATTATATATGCGGAGGTTTCATGTTCTGGTGAAGAAAGAAAAATGGATGATCATAAAAAGCAAATTTTGTTTCGTATTGTTCAGGAATGTCTGCAAAATATTATTAAACATGCACAGGCTTCTGAAGTAAATTTGAAATTCAATTACATGCCTGAAGGATTAGATGTTTGTGTTGAGGATAATGGCAAAGGATTTGACGTGAATAAAGCAATGAGCAATAACTTAGGGCTTGGCTTATCAAACATAAAAAACCGTGCTTCCCTAATTGGTGGTGCACTCGCTATTGAAAGCACATTGAACGAGGGCACTACCGTAAACATATCTATCCTATATGAGTGATACAAAATACATAACTATCGTTGATGATCATACGATGTTCAGAAAAGGGCTTGCCGCGCTTATCAATCTCTTCCCCAATTATAAAGTGTTGTTCGATGCTGCCAATGGACAGGATTTCATCAAACAATTACAGCCAAAGCATGTGCCCGATATTTTATTATTGGATATTGCGATGCCTGAGATGGATGGTTACACTACCGCCAATTGGGTAAGAGTAAACCACCCGGAAATAAAAGTACTCGCGTTAAGCACGATGGATGCGGACGCTGCTATTATCAAAATGATAAAGAACGGCGCCAAAGGATATGTATTGAAAGATGCAGAGCCTACAGAATTAAAACGAGCTTTTGATGAAGTGCTTAGCCTGGGCTATTATTACAATGATCTTGTATCGAGAAAAATAATGCAATCAGTAAGTCAGCTTGCGGATAACAGTACTTCGTTGAACACCTTTGCAAATCTCACAGAAAAAGAATTGGCATTTTTAAAATTGGCCTGTAGCGAAAAAACTTATTTTGAAATAGCCAAAGAAATGTTTCTTAGTGAAAGAACAATTGATGGCTATCGAGATGCATTGTTTAAAAAATTAAATGTTGGCACAAGGGTAGGGCTGGTGATGTATGCAATCAGAAATGGATTGGTACAACTTTAAATGTTCAATAATATTTTGTTGCCGCTTGCTGTTGCGAATAAAATTTATCAGTTTTATTTTATCAGCAATACTTTGTCTCCATGTTCTCTGCGAACGATTAAAAGTCCGCCGCCATCCATTGCTCTCCATTCGTAACCTTCGCCTGTTTTATTTTCATTTATAAATTTATAGTCAACAGATATAGCTGATGGTTTCTTTTTCAGTTTTATTTTTTCTATTCCTGTCGAATCAAAAGTTCGGTAGAACAATTGAACGGTATTACTATCTGTATTATCAAAACGCAAATAAGTTGGTTTTGCAAGATGACCTGCATAATCAGCTTCTTGAATAACAGAAGTAGATGAGATAATATGATCTTCATCAGGTGCCGTTAAAATAGGAAATGCATCCATCGCTCTCAGATAATGCCGCACATAATCTCCATATCCATCCGTTAGCCAAACATCATCTGTAGGGAATTTGTTCCTTCCATCAAAGTCAACCATATATGTCGCCCAACTCAATTCACGCACAGCATTTGCATACATAGAAGTATCGCCCGTTAAGCTTTCATATAATAATTCATCAGCAGCCTGGCGTGCTGAGTGGCTATTGGCAGGAGTTGCATAAGCGCCTTGTTCATTGGTGACTGTCACGCCATATTTTTTCCATTGATTATTACCAAGCGTTTGATGTACCCACACAATAATTTTCTGCACATCATTTTTCCAATCGGGAAAATATTCGCGATGTTCCATAACGAAGCGTGCGCAAGTCATTGCATTGATTTGCGTTTGGCTCCATTCTCCCACATCTTCAAAAAATGGCCCCCATTTATTTTCTTTCATGGCAAAGCTTTTCATCCATTGCAATAGATTATTGAAGCCAGATTTGTATGCATCGGTGTTGCCTTTTTTCATTGCAACCAAATCGAGAAATAATTGCATGGTCGGAGCCCAGTTGCTCGTGTAGCCTGCGGTATCAATCCATGTTCCTGTTTCTTGGCGATAGACGTAAACGTTAGTGGCACCAGTATATGCATTCACCCTAAATGGAAAAGGAGAATAATTGATATTGCCTTGTTTGATATTTGCTGCAAGTGTGTTAGCGATTTTTATTGCAGCATCGAGATATAAATTTTTGTCGCTTATTTTATAAAGATGAACAAGCTCAAGTGCAAATGATCCTGCTTTGTCTGGTTGAAGCACGTCTCTTCCTGCGCTCATATCGCCATCATAGAAACCCGAATATATATAACTGTTATAAGGAAATGGAAGATTGGGCCATTTCGCATCAGCGGGCGACAAAGAATGTGTGAGATAATAATCAGCCAGAAAATACATATTTGCTTTCACTCTTTCGTTGCCGGTATAAGCATAATATAAACGCCATGAAGAAAGTGCCATTGCAAATTGATCACCGCCAATCCCTCGCGGGTCATTAAACTCTTCATCCCACACCTGATGGTTCATGTAGTAAGGCAGACCATTCATATCATGCCGCATCGCGTCCCAAAAATTCCAAACCATATTGATGATGTGGTTATATGCCTTTCCTGAGTTTTTATCATACCAAGGAACAATATTACCATGCTGATCTGTTTGAATGGGATGATAGATCAACATCTCTTTTTTTTCCTGAGCAACAATGACAGATGAAAAACTGATACCAACAAATAGCAACAAAATTCTGAGAAGCATAAGCAGTATTTAAAAATTATTAAGACGAATTCACTTTCGTGTGATGATGCGCTTTGCAAATATATCAATCCTTATCGGTGCATTCATTTTCAAATCAGATATGTGGTTTGTGTATGAAAACAACTTAATATTTCTTTTCTTAATCATGGTATCTTGACTTTTAATTATTTACTTTATCGTCTCAAAAAAACTTAACCCCAATCAAATGGAATATCGAGTTGCTACTGGATGGAAGATTTTTGTTTACATATTCGCTGCTGCGTTATTAGCGTCGGGCATTTATCTTACCGTGAGGCCATTCATAGATGTGAAACATCAATATTTTCTTTGTGTCATTGGTTTGGCTTTGATATTTATCGCATATTATGTTTATAGAGAAGTTACTATTTCAAAAGTTACTTTAAGTGAAGATGAGATAATCGTTACGAATAGTTTTTCTACCAAAAGCCTTTCGATGGATTATATAAAAGGCTATCGCAGAGGCGAGAAAGATGCGCTGTTGATTGTTGCTAAAGATGAAAGCGCAAAGCCATTGCAGATTAGTTCTTATTTCGAAAACTATAAAGAGATAAAAGCTTGGGTACAGGATCACTTGCAGGATGTGGATGCAGTTGCAATTGAACAAGAAACAAAAGAGATTTTAGCCGATGAGAATTTTGGGAGTTCTGTGGATGAAAGAGAACATAATCTGAAGAGTGCGCGAAAAATTACAAGTCTGATTAATGGGGCGGCAATTGTCGCGTGTTTATGGTGCTTTATTTATCCCACACCATATAAAATATTAATGAGCCTGCTTCTAGCTCTTCCTTTTTTGGCTTTTGGAATCGCATGGCGTTTTAAAGGCTTGGTGAAACTTGCAGATAATAAGAAGACTGCATATCCTTCGATAATTTTAACTGTCATGCTTCCTTCTTTAGGTTTGTTGATTAGAGCTTTGATTGATTACGATTTGTATTTATACAGCCCTCTTCTAAAACCAGCACTGCTGATATTGAGTGTCGTCTCGCTTGCATGGTTCACCTTATGTAAAGATGCAATTAATCTTACTGCGAATAAAACGGGTGTTATCATTACGCTAATAGGACTGACCGCTTGTTACGCTTACGGAGCAACTGTTTTCATAAACGGTTATTATGACAATTCGAAAGCGCAGGTCTTTTCTGTTCAGGTGAAAGATAAGCACATCAGTTCTGGCAAACACACTACTTATTATCTTACTGTTGAACAATGGGGACGATATAATAACTATGAAGATCTTAGCGTTTCAAAAAAATTATATCAATCAATAAATGTTTCAGATACAGTACATGTTTATTTGCAACAGGGCAAGCTGAACGTTCCCTGGTTTTATGTTCGGCGATATTAATCTGTTTCTAAATTTTTTTCTGCAGACATTTTAAAGTCTTCATGCCATTAGAGAACTTGCTTACCCATGACAATCCGCCCTTATTTCCATTCGCCTTTCAAATATTCCAGAAATGGGATAAGAATTTAATTCTTTCTGCGTTTTATCATTGGTTACTAAGCGTCTGCCCGTTGGCATGATGTTGGTAAAATATGATTGGCTCAGATTATTTCCGCAACCTTTAATGCTACCAATCATGAAAACTAAGAACACAAAAAAGAGCATCTTCTCGATGTTTGCTGTTTCGGCAGCCATGTTGTTTCCCTCTAAAACAAATCATTGTCTCAATAAAAAATTGTTGGTAGCAGGCACAGAAAAAAGACAAGGTGCTATCTATCGTTTTCCAACGGTAAAATGCGATGTTGATGCACTGGTAACAGTTGACAAACTCACAAGAACTGCATCTCTTAATTCTTTTGATCTTTCTGAAATGGGTGCCGTATCTGCTCTGCAGCCAGAGCTTAGCATTGAGCCGCATTGCTGGGGCTATTTGCAATTGTTCATTCAGTTTGTGAAGGCAGGCACTTCTACTCCGGTTGAGCTCAATGACATTCCCACAAAAGGCATCAATTTTGGTGGCAATGATAAAGATGTGAAACTGGATGTGTTGAGCAATTCAGCGAGTTCATTTAAAGTGAGGATGTACACGGTTAACCGTAATGGATATACGTTGAATATAAAAGCTGATGTGTTCTTACAAAAATTTACTGATGTAAATAATATGGCATCTTAAACATCAATAGAAATTTCTGGAGCAATATCAGATACGCAATTAAATAATATTGACATAGAAATTATTAAAAGCTTCCCGTGTTTTAAAAACACGGGAAGCTTTTTGGTTTTAGTTTCTTTGTCGCCATTCCTGTAATATGAAATAAACTGCCTTTAAGTGAGCCACTGTTTTTTGTAGCTTGCGTTTTGTTTATTGCTAAAACTAAAATCATGAAAAATTTACATCGCCGTTTATTTTTAGAAAAATTAGGGATAGGTGTTGGTGTCACTGCTCTTGCTGCTTCACTACCTTCTCTTATGTCTGCTACAAAATCAAACAGCAAAATTCATGAAGACAAAAAGTTGAATATTGCGCTCTGTGGTTTAGGGCGATATGCAGGTTACCTCGCCGAAGGGCTTGAGGTTACAAAATACTGTCGCCTTGCAGGAATCGTGACAGGCACACCAGCAAAAGCGGAAAGCTGGGGAAAGAAATATAATATACCAACAAAGAATATTTATAACTATCAGAATTTTGATGAGATCGTAAATAATAAAGACATTGATCTGGTTTATGTGGTGCTGCCAAATGCCATGCACAAAGAATATACAATAAGAGCTGCAAAGGCCGGAAAGCATGTTATTGTTGAAAAGCCTATGGCAATCACAGCAAGCGATTGTGAAGAAATGATAAAAGCTTGCAAAGATGCAAACGTACAATTGGCTGTTGGTTATCGCTTGCATTACGAGCCATATCATTTAGAATTGAAAAGACTTGGGCAAGAAAAAGTTTTTGGTCAGGTACGTTTAATAGAAGTATCGCTTGGTTACAGATTAGGTGGTGAAAACCCAAGCGACTGGCATTTAAAGAAAGCGATGGCAGGCGGTGGGTCGCTTATGAACCTCGGCGTTTATTGTGTGCAAGCGAGTAGATATGTGTTGGGTGAAGAGCCCATTTCAGTGACTGCACAATTTTCCCCAGTCACAAACAAACAATTATTTTCAGATGTAGAAGAATCAATTAGCTGGCAGTTAGATTTTCCAAGCGGTGCAGTTTGTACATCAACAAGTTCTTATAATTCTAATGTCGATCGTTTTTTTGCTTCGGCTGATGAAGGTTTTTTTGAATTGAGCCCTGCTGTGAGTTACGGACCTTTTAGGGGAAGGACAAGCAAAGGCGAATTGAATTTTCCCGACATAAACCAACAAGCAACACAAATGGATGCGATTGCGAAAGTATTGTTGGCAAATGAAAAACTTCCCAATCATATCACTGGCGAAGAAGGACGGAAGGATATGAAAATATTGCAAGCCATTTATAAAGCTGCGGCAACAGGCGAAAAGGTTTCGATAATGTAGAGACGTTGCATTGCAACGTCTCTATCGGGGTGTGCGAAATATTTTAGACGTTGCGGTGCAACGCCTCTACCGGCGATCCACAATTCATATCACAACATAGTATATTTGCCCCTCATGGCTATTGAAAAAATATCTATTGAAAATTTTCTTGCGCTCCGCAAAGAATATCCTGTGCTGGATGTTCGCAGCCCCGGCGAATTTGCCCACGCACATATTCCCGAGGCATATAGCTTACCATTATTTACTGATGAAGAAAGAAAAATAGTTGGCACCGCATATAAACAACAAAGCCGCGAACAAGCAATTAAAATTGGCTTGGATTATTTTGGAACGAAGATGCGAAAGATGGTAGAAGAGATAGAACAATTAACGGCTTCGCAACAAACTGATATTGGAAAAAAGAAAACAGTGATTGTTCATTGCTGGCGCGGTGGAATGAGAAGTGCAGGCGTTGCATGGCTGTTGGATTTGTATGGATTTAAAGTTTACACACTTTCCGGTGGCTATAAAGTTTTTAGAAGATGGGCATTGCTGCAATTTGAAAAAGAATATTCTTTTAAAGTGATTGGTGGTTACACGGGCAGCGGCAAAACAGAGATGTTACAAATTCTCAAATCAAAAGGAGAGAAGGTTGTTGATTTGGAAGCACTCGCTTGTCATAAAGGATCGGCATTCGGTAGTTTAGGTGAGCCAACGCAGCCAACACAAGAAATGTTTGAGAACAAACTTGCATTGGAACTGTTGGATGCAGGTGAACAAAATGAAAGAATTTGGATAGAAGATGAAAGCCAGCGCATCGGAGATCTTAATATTCCTTCAACATTGTATAAAGGCAAACAATCAATGCCCGTTTATTTTGTTGATATTCCTTTTGAAGAGAGGCTGCAAAATATAG
>CAIYPC010000540.1 GCA_903927975.1 uncultured Bacteroidota bacterium
ACAAAACAATTGGTCAGTGAAGGGATTTCGGTTCATTATAGTGAGGATTTATCGTTAGCCCCGAAAGATGCAGAGATGGTTGTTTATACACCAGCCATTCCGAAGGAACATAAAGAGCTGGTTTTTTATCAGCAGAATAATTATGAGCTGCTGAAACGAAGTGATGTGTTGGGATTAATAACAAAAAGTTCTTTTAATATATGTGTGGCGGGAACGCATGGCAAAACAACCATCACCACTATGATCGCGCACATACTGAGGCATAGCGGTTATGGCTGCAATGCTTTTCTTGGTGGCATTGCAGTTAATTATAACAGCAATTTCTGGAGCAACGAGAGAAATGTTTGTGTGGTGGAAGCAGACGAGTACGACAGAAGTTTTTTGAAATTAAGTCCTGATATAGCTGTGATTACAGCAATGGATGCCGACCATCTCGATATCTATGGAACAGAAGAAGCGGTACAACAAGCGTTCATCGATTTTTCGAGCAAACTGAAAAAAGGTGGTTTATTAATCAGCAAGTTTGGCTTGCAGAAAGATGCATCACTAAAATCAGATAGGCATATACGTTACAGTCTGCAAAATGAAAGTTCAGACGTGTATGCGAAAAATATCAGGATGAACCACGGCAGTTATGAATTTGATGTGAAAGAAAAAGATGTGGAGCTGAAAGATGTGATATTAAATATGGGTGGATTGCATAATGTGGAGAATTCAATAGTTGCAATGGCTGTTGCACATTCATTGGGAATAGAAGATGAAAAAATAAAAAAAGCGGTAGAAGCATTTCAGGGAGTGAAGAGAAGATTTGAATACATCGTTAAGAAAGAAGGGCTTGTTTTTGTAGATGATTATGCGCACCACCCTGAAGAGTTAAGAGCATTGATAAGCGGAGCGAAAAGTTTGTTCCCGAAATTAAAATGCACGGTGATTTTTCAGCCGCATTTATTTACGAGGACAAGAGATTTTGTGGATGGTTTTGCAGAGAGTCTTGATTTAGCAGATGAAATAATTCTGTTGCCGATTTACCCAGCAAGAGAATTGCCGATTGAAGGCGTGACGAGCAAATTGATATTCGACAAAATGAAAAACGGTAATAAACATTTGATGAGCAAAGAGCAAGTAATAGAACGCATGAAAGAAAAAAATGAAGGCTTGATTATTACGGCGGGTGCGGGAGATATTGATGCATTGATTTTGCCAATAAAAAATATTCTGACAAAAACGAACTAACCCATATTGTGCGAGGGAATTTTTCACTCTTGCATATTGTACCCATCTGACGGTCAAAACGGGGCCGTTGGGTGGGTACGAAAATGGAGATAAAATTTTAAGGTCATGAGCATAAAAGATAACATACAAAAAATGCTTTTCGTCGCGCTGTGGTGCGTGCTCGGAGCAGGCATGCTCGTGCTATTAGTAGCTGCGATTAAAAGACGCGGAAGCAAAACTTGTAAAGGATATAAAATTGAAATTAGCAGCGCAGCGAACCGATATTTTCTTGACAAGAAAGATGTAACAAATATACTTGCTGACAGCATCAATGGAAAACCTGAGGGAAGAGCAATCTCATCTTTCAATCTTCTTTCCATGGAAGATAAACTGAAGAAAAATCCATGGGTGAAAGACGCACAGATATTTTTTGACAATAATGATTTATTACGCATATCCGTCACCGAGAGAGAACCTGCCGCAAGGATTTTCACCATCGGCGGAAATAGTTTTTATATAGACAGTAGTGGAGAACAATTGCCGTTGAGCGATAAACAAACTGTGATACTTCCTGTGTTCACAGGTTTTCCTGCGGAGAAAATAAAATCAGGTTCTGAAGGCAGCTTGCTAAAACAAATAAAAAAGATTGATGCATTTATATTGAAAGATTCTTTTTGGTCGGCACAGATTGCACAGGTTGATATCACAGCAAATAAAACTTTTGAAATGATCCCTGTTGTTGGCAATCACATTATTGAATTTGGTGATGGTAATGATTGCGAGAAAAAATTTTACAAGCTTTTTGTTTTTTATAAAGAAGTGTTGAGCCAAACTGGCTTTGATAAATATGCAAGAGTGGCTGTTGAATTTGATGGGCAGGTGATCGGATCAAAAAAAGGTTTTATGAAAAAAGCAGACTCACTGCAGTTTGCAAAGAACATTGCGATGATGATCAAATCCGCGCAACAGTTGCAAATAGATACAGTGAGGCAAAGAAATATTAAGCCATTGGAAAATTTGAACCCAGATAGAAATTTTAAAAGTGGAGATATAGAAGATAGTGTGGTGAGAAGAGCGAGGAATTAGATAATGTGATGATATGCTAATGTGCCAATTTGAAAATAGCTCAATGTGAAAATGAATTGGTGAATGTTATGACTAGCTCCGTCATTTATGACGGAGAAAATGATAATGAAATTTCAAATTGGAAACCAAAAGCCCAATAAAGAACAGGAAGTACAAGTGAGTGACACAACGATGCTGAAGAATGGACAAATGCTGGTCAACAAAAAAAGATTTGACAATTAGTAATTAAGAAATAAATAATGATAATGAGCGGAGGAAGATGTGGGCTTTTACTTATAAACATTGAATTAAAGAACTGGAAACTGAAAATTACAAACTTGAAACTTTATAAAACTAAAACAACAAAAACAAATAAACTATGAATCACGAACAACCCATTATTGTCGGGCTCGACATTGGAACAACCAAGATTGCTGCTATTGCTGGGCGCAAAAATGAATACGGAAAATTGGAAATACTTGGCTTCGGTCGTGCCAATTCAAATGGCGTGAAACACGGACAAGTATTGAATATTGATGAAACCATCAAGGCTATCAGAATGGCACTTGATAATTGCTATGCTTCCAATCCTAATTTAGGGATCAGCGAAGTGTATGTTGGCATTGCGGGTCATCATATAAAAAGTTTGCAAACACGTGGCGATATCGTTCGTCAGCAAACAGACGATGAAATCACGCAACGCGAAATTGATCAACTGATCGCTGATCAATACAAAACTTATATTCCCGCAGGCGATCAGATCATTGATGTGATTCCGCAAGAATTTACGGTTGATAATTTCCAAAATATCGTGAGCCCGATTGGTTATGGCGGCGTGAAAGTCGGTGCAAATTTTCACATCATCACGGGTGATAAAAATGCAATCAGAAATATTAATCGTGCTGTTGAGAAAAGTGGATTGCAAACAAAAGATCTTGTGCTTCAACCACTCGCATCTGCAGCAGCAGTAATGGCGCAGGAAGATTTGGAAGCAGGCGTTGCTATCGTTGATATCGGTGGTGGCACAACTGATCTAGCTGTTTTTTATGAAGGTATTTTGAAACATACCGCGGTCATTCCTTTCGGCGGAGAAAATATTACCAACGATATTAAAACAGGATTGGGTGTTCTTAAAACACAGGCTGAACAAATGAAAGTTCAGTTCGGTTCTGCATTGGCGAATGAAGCAAAATCAAATGCGTTCATTACTATTCCGGGGTTGCGCGGAATGCCTGCGAAAGAAATCAGCGTGAAAAATTTAGCGAACATCATTCAGGCAAGAATGAATGAGATAATGGATTTCGTGACTTATCATTTGAAACAAGTTGGTCTTGATAATAAAATGCTAAATGGCGGCATCGTGTTAACAGGTGGAGGTTCGCAATTGAAGCATCTTATTCAATTAACGGAATACATCACCGGCTTGAATGCACGTATTGGTTATCCTACAGAACATTTAACCGCAGGACATATTGAAGAATTAGCAAAACCAACTTATTCAACTTGCATCGGATTAATATTAAAAGGTTATAGTGATTACGAGCACAACAGAAAACAATTTGAGCAAACACATGTGAAAGTTGATGTTCCAGAAGCTTTGAAAAAAGCTGAAGTAGTTGTTGAAGCGATGCCCATTGAAACAGAAGAAATTGTTGCTGAAGAAAAAATGAAAAACAGAAAAAGCATCAAAGATTTCTGGGGCAAGTTTAAAGATGGAATTATTGATCTTTTTAAAGAAGAAGAAGATCACGCACTATAGAGAGTAGCAAGTGGTCAGTGATAAGTAGAGCGCTTTTACTTACCACTTACTACTTATCACTTACAACTTATAAAATTACTAATCCATAAAAATTCTGAAATGATATTATTCGATTTACCGAAAGAAAAATCTTCCATCATCAAAGTGATCGGTGTGGGTGGTGGCGGAAGCAACGCGGTCAATTATATGTTCAGCCAAAATATTGAAGGCGTTGATTTCATTATCTGCAATACAGATTCGCAAGCTATTGCGCAAAGTAATGTGCCAAACAGAGTTCAGCTCGGGCCGCATTTAACGCAAGGTCTTGGTGCTGGTGCCAATCCCGATATTGGCAGACAAGCAACAGAAGAAAGCCTCGAAGAAATAAAACAAATTCTGGAAGTGAATACCAAGATGGCATTCATCACCGCAGGAATGGGTGGCGGAACAGGAACTGGTGGCGCTCCCATCATCTCAAAAATTTGTAAAGATCTTGGTATTCTCACAGTTGGAATTGTTACAACTCCATTTTCTTACGAAGGAAGAAAACGTCAGTTGCAGGCTGAAGAAGGCATTCGCGTGATGAAACAATATGTTGACACATTATTAGTAATCAGCAATGACAAGCTTCGTCATCAGTTTGGAAATTTGAAAATGAAGGAAGCATTCAGCAAAGCAGATAATGTGTTGGCGACTGCAGCAAAATGTATCACAGATGTGATCACAACGACAGGACAAATCAATGTTGACTTTGCAGATGTGTGCACTGTGATGCGCAACGGTGGTGTTGCAATTCTTGGCAGCGCTGCAACAGAAGGCGAGAACCGTGCACAGCAAGCAATTGAAGAAGCATTGAATTCTCCATTGCTTAATGATAATGATATCAGCGGCGCGCAATGGATCCTCATCAACATCAATTCATCAGAAGGTGATTATGAATTCACGATGGATGAAGTGGAAGTGATACAGAACTATCTCATCAGCCGCGCAGGTGAACACACAGATGTGATCCTTGGATTAGGTTACGACAATTCGCTCGGCGCGAAAATAGGCATCACGCTTATTGCAACCGGCTTTGAATATAAAGATCCCTTTTCGAAAACTGCTACGGTTAAATCCGAACCTAAGAAAGAAGAGAAGATTGTAATGCCATTAATCTTGCCCGAAGAAAAAATAAAAATAGAACAAGGGCCTGCGCTACCTCTAACACAAAAAGAAGAACAACAACCGGCATCAGGGCAACTACACGTTGCCCTGAAGGCCCTGCCGGATGAGATGCAGCCGCAGATTTTGGATGAAGAAAAATCGCAGCAGCACATCCCAATGGTCTTCTTTGCAGATGAGAGCGCTAGTAAAATTACGGTGAAAAAACAGGTGGAAAAAATTGAGGAAGAAAAGAAAATAGAATGGGTACTTTCGCAACACCTCACTCCCACAACCGAA
>CAIYPC010000541.1 GCA_903927975.1 uncultured Bacteroidota bacterium
AGCAAAGAATAACCAGTTTCAATCTCATATTTATTTGGTTTTTTTTCATCTCATCTTCTTTCTTTCGCTCTCAAGGTTTTCGGGTATTTTAGGTAGCAAAAATTTTTATTGCACACAATCGTATTAAATTTGAAAATTCTTTAACCATTAAAGAAAAATTGTAGAACACCTTATTATACTGAAAAAAAAGAAAATCTTTCCTATGTGCTTATTTAACAAGCAAGCCCTTTTGTCTGAACTTATAGACAGAACAGAAATCATAACATCGAATACCAAATCTTTTCTACGACTAAGCGAAGCAGAACTTAACTTCAAACCATCACCTCAATCATGGAGCATTGTTGAAATTTATGCTCATCTTAATATCACTAACAAAACTTACATTTCTTCCATTATAAAAAAAATGATGACCTCAAGGGATGTGAATACCAGGAATGTCAAAAGTGGATGGTTGGCGAGTTGGGTTTATGAAAGATTAATGCCACGTGCAGACGGCACTGTTTACAAAGCAAGCTCACCCAAAAATTTTTGCTCGACCACGAAGAAAAGTGCTTTTAAAGTAATGAACGAATTTCTCGAACAGCAAGATATTATGTACGATATTTTGCAACATGCCTCCACAAAAGATCTTGATGACATCACCGTTCCTTTTTATTATTCAAAGCTTTTGAGTTTTAGCTTAGGCAATACATTGCGATTTATTGCTGCGCATAATGAAAGACATTTAATGCAGGCATATCAGGTGATGGAAAAAATTCCCATGGTTCAGAAAGGATAAAGAATTGTTCCCTTTCTTTTAGCAAGTTCAATTTGCATTTGCTTTAAGTGCATGTGTACTTCCTGATAATGCTTTATTTCATCCATTGTGGAAGAAGCTTTTTTAAGGTCTTCTTCATTAAGCAATATCAGCCTTTTTATTTTTTTCAATTTCAGATAGATCAACACTCCATCTACATCATCTTTATAATTATCATCCGTGTTATATGAATAGATCTCGTTACGCGAGTTTTCATTGTATAAAACTTTGCTTTTGAAATCTTCATATTTCAAATCCCATATTGAATGATTGATACTGTGTGCTCGATCTTCATCGTTCCAGCGATGGCTCACTTCATAAGGATGATTGGTTGATTCAATAACAAGTTTCACGATTTCGTTGTCTTCTGAATATGCAAAATCAGAAACTGATAATTTTTGTCCTTCCTCATATTTATCCTTATAAATTTTTAAAACCTCTGCCACTTTTTTATTCTTGAACATCTCTTCATCCATCTCATCTTCAAAAATATAATCGGCTATCGTTTTATGATCATCCCATTGCTTAATTCCATAGGTAAGAAGCACACGAACAACAGCACGCTCCTGCAACTCATCCTGAAAAAGAATATTAAAAGTTTCATCGCTTAGATCCGTGGCGTTAGCAGGTTGCTGCGATGAAGTATCTTTATTCTCTCCATTTTTCTGCGATGCTTTGGATTCTTCTTTCGAAATTTTTTCTCTGATGAATTTATTCACCAGCGTATGCAAACCTGCTTCATCAATCCCAAGCATTTCCGAGCATTGCTGAATATAATCCTGTTGCTTGGTGAAATCTTCCACCTTGTTCATCTTCGCGATTGTCTCCGCAACTTGATTTACGACAGAAGCTTTTTTGGTTGAATCTGAACCGGCTTCTTTCAAAGAAACTTCTAACTGAAAAAGAATAAAATCTTTTTTATTAGAAGCCACAAATTCGCGGAAAGCAACAGCCCCGATTTTATTTACATAGCTATCAGGATCTTCTTTGTCAGGAATCAGTACCAACTTTACATTCAGCCCTTCTTCCAAAGCCATATCAAGCCCACGCAGTGCAGCCTTCACGCCAGCAGAATCTCCATCATAAATAATCGTGAGGTTGCTTGTGTATTTTTTTATCAATCTTAACTGATCAATCGTGAGCGAAGTGCCACCGCTAGCAACCACATTTTCAATGCCTGCCTGATGAAGCGAAACAACATCTGTATATCCTTCTACCAATAAACATTCATCACTTTTATCTATAGCCTGCCGCGCAAAATAAGAACCATATAAAATTTTACTTTTTACATAAAGCTCATTCTCTGGCGTGTTGATATATTTTGGTGCTCTGTCGTTGGTCTTGATAATGCGTGCACCAAAACCAATAATTTTTCCTGTTTGATTATGAACGGGAAAAATGATCCTTCCGCGATAATTATCAACCAGCTTTTCATCACGCATAACAGCAAGCCCACTCTTCTGCAGGTATTCCGGATTATATTGGTTTGATAAAGCTGCTTTTGAAAATGCATCCCTTTGTTCAAGACAATAGCCGATCTGAAATTTTTTGATGATGTCTTCGCGAAATCCTCTTTCCTTTAGATAGCTCAACCCGACATCCTGCCCTTCTTCATTATTAAAAATAATATCGCTGAAATATTTCTGCGCAAAATTATTAATGATGAAAAGGCTTTCCGCCACTTGTTGCTGAACCTTCTGTTCTGGGCTGGCTTCGGTCTCTTCAATCTCTATATTATATTTATTAGCAAGCCAGCGAAGCGTTTCTACATAAGAATATTTCTCATGCTCCATCAAAAAGCTGATGGAGTTTCCACTGCGGCCACAACCAAAACATTTATAGATTTCTTTCACCGGTGAAACCGTGAACGATGGGGATTTTTCATTGTGAAAAGGGCAAAGGCCGAGATAGTTTGTGCCTCTTTTTTTAAGCTTCACAAATCCACCGACGATGTCCACAATGTCGATTTTGCTAAGTATCTGTTGTATTGTTTCCTGTGAGATCAATGTATAAATTTCAAAGTCAATTTACATAATAGCACAAAAATAGGTTCTATTAATTTCTTTTCGCTCTCTTCAGCTTCTATCCAATCTAATCTTATAAAAATGATATTCAACCATGTATTGACCCTAAACAATCTTTTTCGCATTGCTTGACAAAAATGAGAAGAGACTATACCTTGTTTTCTTTTGAAAATGAGCCGATAATAGCCGTAAACCAGTAAATCGAGTAGAAAACCAAGTACTTTTACCAATAATAAAGAATGGCTTTTGTCGCTTATATATAGACGCAAACCTCTATTTGTGAAATCTGGCTTGTACCCCTTACTGAATGTTCTAATTACTAACGTTGCCATTATTTTTTGCCTCGCCCCATTTTTAATGGTGCTCTGGAAAAAATTGCAATACGAAAGAACGTACACTTTAATCGCAATTTATTGGCTGCTCACCGGTCTTCTAAATCAATATAACTGGGTAAGCGATTCCCAAAATTTTCATCTGCAGGCACAGTTAATGTTTATCAGAAATTTACTAGGCATCCACTTCCTTCTCATTATATTTTTAATCTCTTCGAGAGATGCCAAAAGAAAAAGCATCTTCTATTCATTGCTTTCTCTTATTCTGTTTGAGATGCTGATGATGATATGGAATGGTCTCGACAATAGCTCAAACATCATCATTATAGGTATTGGTGCTTTACTTGTTCTTGTTTATAGCATTATTGGCTTGGTGGAATATATGAAAGAAATAGAGCACTCCCCTTTCGAAAATGCGATGGCTTTTGTCAATGCATCTTTTTTGTTTGCCTACGGCGGAACAACCATGATATACATTCTTAATTATCTCAACATAGCCACCACCAACGATCCCGACGAATTTTTTCTTTATTATGTTGGATTGCTATTATCTTCTCTCCTCACCTGTTTTGGCTTGTGGCAGTATGCACAAGCTCCTTCATTTTATAAGAGCAAAAAATAAGCATGCTCCTTTAACTGTCTTGTTTCTTTTTTTTGCATAAATTACCGCCTCATTTCTATCACTTAAATCATCAATGAACATGGTACGCATTGCATATTGCTCATTAAAAAAATCTTTTTTTCTAACGGCACTTTCAGTCGTTGCATTCAGCGGATTGCTTAAAGCACAAGAACCTTCCCCCGAATTGACAGAAGTTTACAGTCCGGTGCCACCCGTGGTCACGCCTGGCAAAACCAATAGTGATGCACCTTCTGACGCTATTATTTTGTTTGATGGAAAAGATTTGGATCAATGGCGCTCTGTAAAAGATACGACGATGCCTGCAAAATGGGACGTGGGCAAAGGCATACTCACTGTTTCTAAAACAACCGGAAATATCGAGACCAAACAATCTTTCATGGATTATCAGCTGCATATTGAATGGCGCATACCTTCAAATATCACCGGCGAAGGTCAGGCACGTGGCAACAGTGGTGTATTTCTTGCTTCCACAGGCCCTGGCGATGATGGCTATGAAATGCAGGTTCTTGACAATTACAATAACAAAACCTATACGAACGGGCAGGCCAGCGCCATTTATAAACAAGGCGTTCCTTTGGCAAATGCATGCAAAAAACCAGGCGAATGGCAGAGCTATGATATTGTGTGGACGGCACCGAGGTTCAATGATGATGGCTCGTTGAAAAGCCCTGCACGTGTGACAGCTTTTCACAACGGTGTTTTGGTCCAGAATAATTTTGAGCTGAGAGGGGGCACAGTATATAGAGGACAGCCTTCTTATAAAAAGCACGGGGCGTGTCCAATAAAATTACAGGCACATGGCGATAAGAGCGAACCGATTAGCTATAGGAATATTTGGGTAAGACCGTTGTAGGATGTAGGATTTTTGATGGACGAGGTTAGATGTCTGGGAATCAACCTTTGCTTTGTATTCTTAATAGCCTTTTCAAAGAATGATTTTTTGATTGGTTTTAGAAGAGAAGAAATCAAAAATCATGCATCAAAATCACAAATTTTCCCTTACCTTTGCAAACTCTTTAAAAAGCGCTCATGGCCAGAAGGGATTTTGAAATACCGTTTGTGGGGTTGAAGCCTGGAGTTCATGAGTTTAGCTACAGGATAAATGATAAGTTCTTTGAGGCATATCAACCGCAGGACTTCCAGAAATGCGAAGCTCTTATAAAGCTGAGCCTGGATAAAAAGAACGGTTTTATGCTCCTCTCGTTTGAAGTGGGAGGCAAAGTGGAGATAAACTGTGATCGTTGCGGCAATATGTTGCCCATTGATCTTTGGGATGAATTTAAGGTGCTTGTGAAACTGGTTGAAGAACCAGATATCATGAACGAGCAAGAAGAAAATCCTGATGTCCATTATATCTCGAAAGGCGAAAGCCACTTGCATATTTCAGATTGGATTTATGAGTTCATCAATCTCAGCATACCCAATCAAAGAAGGTGCAGGGATGAAGAAATGGGTGGTCCGCATTGCAACAAAGAAGTGTTGGCCATGCTCGAAAAGCTGGATGTGAAAAAAGCCAGCAAACCACAAAACACGTTGTGGAAAGGATTAGAAAAATTTAAAGATTTAGATAAATAAAAACTGAAGCGTTATGCCAAATCCGAAACGGCGCCATTCGCAGCAGCGCAGTGCCAAAAGAAGGACGCACTATAAAGCTGAAAAAGTGACTTTAAGCAAAGACAGCACAACTGGAGAAATCCATGTTCGCCATCGTGCTCATGTTAGCGAAGGCAAATTAATTTACAAAGGAAAAGTAGTAGCAGAGAAATCTCCTATTAATTAAAGTGACAAGTTCTAAGTGATAAGTATTACTAACCACTTAGAACTTATCACTTCAATACACTTTATATTTGCCGCAGATGAATATTGGCTTAGATATGATGGGTGGCGATTTCGCGCCAAGGGAAGCTGTTAAAGGCTTGCAATTATATCTATCCGAAATATCATCTCCGGCATTTTTATTTTTAACTGGCGACGAAGCGCAGTTGAACGATTTGTTACAGGAATATCAAATCTCTTCTTCCCAAATAAAAGTTGTGCATGCGCCGCAAGTGATTGGCATGCACGAACATCCTACCAAGGCATTAAAAGAAAAGCAACAGTCTTCTATCGCAATCGGTTTTCATTTGCTAGCAACAGGAAAAATTGATGCTTTCATCAGTGCAGGGAACACAGGCGCTATGATGGTAGGTGCGCTTTTCAGCATCAAAGCGATTGAAGGTGTTCAACGGCCAACCATAGCTACCATCATCCCAAAAGAAAATGGAAAGACAGGGATGATGCTGGATGTTGGACTGAATGCAGATTGCAAACCAGAAAATCTAAATCAATTCGCGGTTCTCGGTTCTTTGTATGCACAGCATATTCTCGGCATTGAAAACCCGAAAGTGGGACTGATGAATATTGGTGAAGAAGAAGGCAAAGGAAATATTCTTGCGCAAGCAGCTTATCCATTGTTGAAAGAAAATACCGACATCAATTTTATCGGCAATGTGGAAGGGCGAGACATTCTTTTAGATAAAGCCGATGTGATGGTCTGCGAAGGCTTCACTGGAAATATTATCCTGAAGTTGGCAGAATCGATGTATGAAATCACGAAACAAAAAAATATCCATCACGAATATTTCGACAGGTTTAATTTTGAAAACTATGGAGGCACTCCCGTGCTTGGCGTTGCAAAACCTGTTATTATTGGCCACGGCATCTCTCAGGCCAAAGCTTTCAAGAACATGATCAAGGTTGCACAAAAAATGATTGAAACTGATCTGCTTGGAAAAATGAAATCTGCGTTTCAGAAATAATAAATTCGAAAATTTTTGGGGACGAGCGGTGGGAATTCTTTTTGGCATCGTTGTGTCACTCACTTGTACAGCAGATGTTCTATTGAGCTGTATTTCATTATTTGTAAAATCTAAATCACCAACCATTACTTCATAATTTTTAACAGGATTGTCTTTGTGATCTCTGAGATTCCTCGTTCCTCGGAATGACAGATCGCGGATGAGGCTAGGTTTTAGGAATCCGGCCTGTTGCATTTTCTCGATCTGTCATTCCGACGAAGGAGGAATCTTTGAGGGTTTGCTATTCGGCGATCATCACAAAAATCATACAACTGCTTTTGCTCATATTGGCTTTTTGTTTTGTGAGATGAATTTTGGTCTCTAAACTCAAACTTCCAACTTTACTAACGTCAACGCGCATCCCATTTTAAAAATGCAAAAAATAACTACCAACTCATAAGCCGGATTCTGTTTCTAAGCCATCATTTATCTGCTCTCAACATTGCTGCTGAGATGTTGCTGCCTACCCGCAAGCTCGGGCGAGCCGCCCTCAAACGCTTGCCTATGTGGCATTACAGCATGCAAGGTTTACCCACAATTATTGTTGCCAACAATTGTCGTGAGCTCTTACCTCACGTTTTCACCCTCATCACGCCGAAGCGTGACAGTTATTTTCTGTGGCACTTTCTGTTGGCGCCGAAACGCCACCCGGCCGTTAGCCGGTGCATTGCCCTGTGCTGTCCGGACTTTCCTTGGCGCCAAAAGCGCCACGATAGCTCGGTTGGTAGTTGACACGAAGTTACACGATGTTTTCGTGCTGAGAGCCATGAGCTGTGAGCTACGAGAAAGAAGATGCTCAATGAGCTTCTGGCTGTTCCTACTATGAACTATTAACTATGAACTATCAACTCTTCAAGTAAACTTCCGTCGCTCCATAACCATACAAAGGATGATATTGGTTCACAAAAGTTTTTACTTCTCTTTTTATTTTTAGCAGTTCATGCAGTTCATCGCGCAGCTTGCCACTGCCAAGTCCATGAATAAAAATGATTGATGGAAGATGATGCGCAACAGCAAGCTCATAATATCTTTCAAACTCTTTCAACTGGAGTGTGAGCATTTCAAAATTGGTCATGCGCCCCAATTCATCAGTCAATTTTTCAATATGTAGATCAACCACTGAACGCGCAGGAGGCAGGTTCTGTCTGGCTTTGGAAGCTTCATAAATTTTATAATGAGCAGACAATTTATTTACAACATCAATTTTTTCTTGTTCTTTTTTATCAGGATAAACATCAAACAATTTATATGAAAAAGTAGCTTCGCCTTTTTTTCTTATCTCTTCAATTCTTGAAAAAACTTGCTTTGATTTTAATTTTATGTTCGCTTCAAAATATTCTTCTTTCTTTTTATCAGGAGAAATCAAAGAAAACTCAAATTCAAAAATTGGGTTATCATTCAAATTTTCAAAAGGGATATCATGCAGATAAAAATCTTTAAAAGAAAAAACTTCGTTCTTTATCTCAAAATCTTCTCCCCTTAAATAACAAACACGATAATGAAATTTTAGTCCGGCATTAGAGTTGTTAATCAAATGGATTTTCAAATTCTCCACGACATCATCGCCAAATTCATCTGTTCCTGATATTGGCAGCAATGAAAGCCATACACCATCAGGAATTTTTATATTGTTGCCTTTCTTTTCTTTTGGCAATTCATCAATATAATTTTTTTGCTTCGGTATTATCTTCTTCTCCGTAAATCTTTTGAAGTAAGGAAAATCAAGCTGATCGATATATGCAGGGAATTTTACGCCGCGCACATCCACCATCACCATTTTGTTATTGATAATATCAACTACTTCGCCTTCTTCATTTGAATGAAGAACCAATACTGTATCTCCTACCTGAAATTTCATGTTGCAAAAATAAGATATTAACCGCGGAGACGGAGAGACACTGAGTAAATCGTATGTAAGCAAAATAAACCATCAACTTTTCATTCGTATTTTTCGTCGCGCCGTTGCGAGAAATAAATAAAAAAAACTCCTGCATAATTTTGCAGGAGCTGAACCAAAACTATAACTACATGCTAATCTAAAATGAATGATAACTGAAAATTTCTATTAATGAATCTGTGGCATCTTCACGTGATCGGTTGTTTTCATCGCATCAACCTTTTTCTTTATTTCACCACTTATATATTTTGCTTTTACAAAAGATAAAATCTCCTCTGGTGTGTATGCATTTTTATTATGCTCACCTACTGATGAATTGAACCTAGAGAAACGCAAATTCTTTTCATTCACTTCAAGCGTGTTTTTTGTTGAATCATGAATGCCACCTGAATTAGGATTGTAATTATTGGTGATACCATTTGCAAAAGCCGCAGGTAATTGCCCAGTTGTATAAAATATATTGTTTTGCCTGTTTGCATCGTTGAGTACATTCTGCGGATCTGCAACAAGCACTAAATAATAATATCCATTGAGCGTATTTGGAACAAAATAATTCCTGTAAATCTCTGGTGTATTAAAAGCTACGCTTCCAAAATTTGATCCTGCTGGTATAGAAATATTAAAAGTGCAGGCATTATTATTTGCGCATGAGTAAGTATTAGCTGCAATGCTTGTGCTAAACTGATCATGAAAAATAACTCCATAATCATTTGCATTGAAAGCATTATAGTAGATGTAATAATAGCTCCAACCTGTGCTCGTTGGATCAACACTGCTTTGACCAATGTTGTAAATATTCAACCACATCTTTCTTGCAGTTGGATTATTTGTTGGATCGTCTGTTGTGTTGCCGTAAGTAGATGCATCAGAAAAAACCCATGGCGCAATATCAACCGATGCTGTCGTTGTTGTAGTTGGTGGCGTAACATTATTATTGGAACTTGAAGTTGACATATAATAAACATTGCCTCCGGAAATATATTGGTTCACGAGCGTGTTATAATCAATCCAATAATATCCGCTCTCGCCCCATCCTGTTCCCCATGAATTGGCAACATGAAAAGAGCCAGATCCTTTACTATCATCATAGCCAACTATGCATTGGGCATGAAGACCGACAGGATTTGGGAAAGTGGCACCGGTTATCACACCTCCCGCATAATTTTCAAATTCATTGCTTACTTTAATACCCATCAAAACCGGATTATTAGCAGCCAACTGTTCTTTAATTCCCTGCACTGTTGCAGTGATTGTTCTGTAATAAACAATTTTGTGATTAGCTGCATCTGCGTTCCATGAAGCCTGAACCTGAGATTGAGAACAGTTTGTGATGCTTGGATTCCACGGAACAGTAGCCATAGTTGCCACACCATTATTAACAAGCACATCCAACGCATCAGTTATTTGCGTGCCGCTCTGACAATCCACACTTCCTTTTAAATTATCAGCAATAGATAAAAACATATCCTTCGGGCTCATTTCATAATTCGCTGAACTCAGTTTAGATTGATCATAATTATTTGCAATTGCTTCTGAAATTGTTTTTCCATAATAACCTGTTGACCAGCCAACACAAGTTGATGTTTGTCCCTGATCGCCGATTGGTGGAGTGAATGGAGTTAAATCTACTTTAGAAGGTAATGTGGCGGATGCGCCTGCAAGCCCATCGATATTTACAGCCTGTGGAACTTTGGTTGGATCATCTGATCCAGTCCAGCCAGTGCCATGCTTTGTGGTGGTGGTGGTAGTTGTTGTGGTGGTGTTAGCTGTGCTTTTTTTGCAACCTGCTGCAACAAATAAAATGAATGTGGAAACAAAAAGAAAAAAAGAAACCCTTACCAATGAATGTTTCATGAGTTTTTTTTAGACGAAATGATTGATGAAAATTTTCTCATTCTTTTGTATTGCTGAAATACAAAAGCTAAAAGATCAGTTTTTGATGTGAATGCTAAATTAGGCTTGTGGAAGAAGACGGCATATACGCAATATGCAGTATTTATTGGGAAATCAAGGCGCAAGATTATAACGTTATCGTATAACCGATATGATACTATTCTGGGTTTTAAAAAATAAAACAGCAAAGAGCGGGAAATGAAGATTCATTTAGCTCGCAGCCAGTTTGCTCTTTCTATATCCATATAAAAAATAAATGGTCAAGCCGAAACCCATCCATCCGAAAAAAACCATCCAACTTTTTACTGGGATCTCAATCATTAAATACATGCAGCAAAGCACCCCAAGAACGGGGATCAAAGAGTAGTTGCGCAAAAAACTTAGCAGTGCAAGCACAATTGCAACAAGAACAAAAATGAGAAATAAAATTTCTTCGTGATTTTCTGTTTTGAGATTGGTGAATGCAAGAGAAAGTTTTTCTCTGAATAAGAAAATGAAAGCAGCTACCAATATTGCGGTAATGTATTTTCCATTGATATAAGGGATTTGAAATTTGCCCGGTTGTTTTTGCAATCTGGGCAGATATAAAACACCACCACAGACAAGCACGAAGGCAAATAGGGTACCTATGCTCGTTAGGTCTGTCATTAATTTATCATCTACAAATAAAACCGGCACGCCGACGAGCAAGCCCGTCATCACAGTTGCGAAACCAGGTGTTTGAAACTTCGGGCTGAGCTTGCTGAAACGCTTTGGCAGCAATCCATCGCGGCTCATGCTCATCCATATACGCGGCTGCCCGATTTGAAAAACCAACAGCACACTTGTGGATGCAACTACTGCACTCACAGAAATGATGAAACCAATCTTGTGCATATTTATTTTATCGAACACATAAGCAAGCGGATCCGCAACGCCATTAAATTCTTTATAGTTCACCAAACCAGTTATCACCAATGCGATGACTATATAAATAACAGTGCAGATCAATAATGAATAGATCATTCCTTTTGGCAAATCTCTTTGTGCATCCTTACATTCCTCCGCAGTTGTCGAGATCGCATCAAACCCAATATAGGCAAAGAACACAGAGGACACGCTTTGAAGCACGCCACCCATTCCCTCTGGCAAAAATGGGGACCAGTTGCCCGTGGTGCCTTTTGAAAAAATAAGCCAGAAGCCAATGACAGCAATAAAAGCAAGCACCACAATTTTTAGGCCAACCATAAAATTTGCGCTCTTGCGGCTTTCATTAATACCGACGTATGCAAGCATTGTAATCAACCCAACAATAATAAATGCAGGAAGGTTGATGATGAATTTGAAACCAAAAATTTCAGGTGCATTCGTGTAAACCAAACCGGTTACTGATTGCCCGGCTTTCAATGCTTCTTCATAAGCCATCTTCGCGGTTTGAAGACCGATAGCGAGCCAGTCGGGCAAATGAATGCCAACTGCTTTTAAAATATTACTAAAGTAAGCGCTCCATGAAATAGCAACAACTACATTACCGATTGCATATTCCAATATCAATGCCCAACCAATGATCCACGCAATCATTTCGCCGAAGGTAACATACGAATAAGTATATGCGCTGCCCGAAACTGGAACACGGCTTGCAAATTCTGCGTAGCACAATGCAGTGAACCCACAAGTAACCGCGGTGATCATAAATAAAAAAATAACGCCTGGTCCACCATGAAAAGCTGCAGTGCCAATGGTTGAAAAAATACCCGCGCCGATCACTGCAGCCACGCCCATGAAAGTGAGGTCGCGAACGCCCAGCACTTTTTTCATGCCGTTGCCATGCGCATCACCCAGGCCCGCTTCTGCATCTGCAATAATCTTCGACAATGATTTTTTTCTGAACAAGGAGCCCGCCATGAGGTTTTGGTTTTATAGTCGGAAGTTAGGGAAAATATATTTACAAAAAGCTTTGAGCTTATAGCTGTGAGCTGCGAGCTTTTTCGCTGATAGCTAAAAGCTCACGGCTCACAACTTTTTTTATATTCCCACCTTTCTATTTGCCGCAAATACCGCGCAAGCTTCAGAAAAACGTAAACTCATAATGCGAGACTTGCCTAAGAAAATAGTACATTCTATTTATCGCCAATATTATTCACCATCATTGATTTCCCATCTGTAATAACAATTTTAGCATTAGGTGATTTCACAAGTTCTTTTGTTACTTCAATGCTTTTAAATTTCAATATCTTGTCAGTCAGTGATGGATTGATGATATTTTGGTAATTTTTGATTGCGTTTGCTTCAATCTGCATCATCAATGAATCACTTTTTTGTTTTTCGATAGAAAACTTCAATTCTTTTTCTTTAGTCTCAATTTCAAAATCTTCTTGCTCCCGTTTTGTTTGCAATTCAAGTTTAGTCAGTTTAGCTATCTGATCTGCTTTGGCTTTGTCTTCAATTGCCTGAAGTACCTGAGCCGGCATATCAATATCTTTAACCAGCACATCATCCAGCACAATCCCATAGGCTGAAATAGCTTCCCGCAACTTGTCTTCAATATTCTTTTCGATAGTTTCGCGCTCTCCAAGCAATTCTATTGCGCTGTAGGTCATCGTGTACTCTCTAACAATAGCCATAAAATTATTGATCACGATTTTTTTACCGTAATCCATTCCAACATTCATATAGATATTAGGAGCTGCATCAGGCTTCACATGATACAAAACCGTCAAATCCATTTTCACTTCAAGCCCTTCTTTGGTTGGCGGACTCATGACAGTAGTAAACTCATTGATGCGCGTATTATACTTTATAATTTTTGTCACAAGAGGATTGTAGTGATAACGACCCTGAGTCAGGATACCTGGTTTAATCACTCCCTTCTTAACAATAAACCCAACTTCTCCGGGATAAACAGTTTTACATCCTGATATTGTTGCAAGCATTGCAATGATGCAAGCGCATTTAGTAAATGTGTTTTTCATAACTCTGTTTTAAATTTTTTAATATAGCAACGATTTCGAAGGTATATTCACTCGCGGTTAACCCATGGTTAATTGTATGCAATAGTTCTTAACCGTTGGTTAAAGACTGGATGTCCGCCATAAAAAGAAGAACAATTTTTTGATTAACACGAGGCTCGTCGCGAATTATTAAATTATCTTCATCTCATCTAAGAACACATTTCTTCTGTAGCTTGCAACTGCTACTTTCCAACAATGAAACATATCTCCAAAGAAATTATTGAGCGCATCACAATGAAAGAAGCTATTGATGCAATGCGGATAGCCTTCACCGTTATTTCGAATGGAGAAGCAAATTTGCCGCAGCGCATTAATATAAACCCTGGATTAAAAGATGCCAACATATTAGTAATGCCATCTTCTGCATTTGGTATTACAGGAATAAAAATTTCTTCTTTATATAAAAACAATCCGTCGCTCAATCTTCCTATGACACAGGGTTTGATGGTTATCATTAATAACGAAACAGGTGAGCCTGTTGCAATGATTGATTCAGTTTATTTAACTGCGCTTAGAACTGGCGCTGCATCTGGTCTTGCAACTGAACTGCTGTCTAGAAAAGAATCAAAAACTCTTGGCATTTTCGGAAGCAATGAGCAAGCTGAAATGCAGATAGCCGGAGTGATAGAATCAAGAGATATTGATAAAATTTTTGTGTTCGCAAGAAATAAAGAAAAGACAATTGAATTCTGCAAAAAAATATCAGCAAAAAACGGCATTGAAATGATACCTGCTGAAAATCAAAATGATTTATATAGTTGTGATATTATTTGTACTGCCACAAATTCATGCGAACCAGTTTTTGAACATCGATATGTAAAACACGGAACTCACATCAATGCAATTGGTTCTTATAAATCTTCATGCCGCGAAATTCCCGGAGAAACGATTGTGAAAAGCAAATTGATAGTCGATCAGACGAAAGCAGCATTGACTGAGGCAGGCGATATATTAATTCCTATAAATGAAGGTGTGATCAGCAGCAATCATATTTATGCTGAATTGGGCGAAATTGTTTCTGGCAAAAAGCAAGGAAAATCTTCGGATGATGAGATTACTGTTTTTAAATCTGTTGGCATTGCCGTGCAGGATCTGGCGCTTGCAAAATTAATTCTTGATAAATCTTTATAAGAAAGGAATCACTTATTACTTATCCAAGTCATGACCGCATTTACATTCTCGCTGCTCGATTTTAAAATGAATGGATAATCTGCATTATTCAATATCCAAAATTTCTTTTGTCCATTTGCCGATACAATATAAACCGCATCAACTTCTTTATTATCCAATTTAAAAATCTCACTGGCTGGCATATCTGTGAGATTATAAGTGATGCCTGCGTAAGTTGCAGACTTCTGTTCCTTTATCATTTTGAAAAAACGACGCGAAAAACAATGATCTGTTTTATCGTTAGACACTACAAACAATGAAACGCCATTTGCTGTAGAAGTTGGTTCATCCGTTGGCGGTTTCATCTTATCAGCTTTCTCCATGGCAATTTTTGAAATAACGGTCCTGTGTACCTGAAATTTACCGCCAAACTGAAGTGTATCTACAAATGCCAATGCGCTTTTATCAATTGAAGTGACTTCGCCATTCACAATCAATTTACCTGCGTCTTTTCCTAAAAATTCATATTGAAAAAGCGTTCCTGCTTTTATCTCAGGCAAATATTTTTCTGACGTTTGTGAAAATGCGTGGGCAAAAAAACTAAATGTGAAGAATAACAAATAAAAGCTTTTCATGATTGGATTGAATTTAAGTAT
>CAIYPC010000542.1 GCA_903927975.1 uncultured Bacteroidota bacterium
CAACCTTTCAATAAAAAAGAAAATCGCAAGGATCAACAGCACAGCCAAGGGGATCATCAGCGGACCACCTCGCATTAATATATCCCACAAACTTTCTTTTTGCTGACCGGCTTGCAATGCTATGCGTGCAAGACTGTCTTTAATTTTCGCTGAATCTATAATTACCTGAAGGAAGAATAAGTGCATCCAATGTTGGTTTTGTAAAGTAAAAGTAAAGATAATGACACATAACGCCGTGTTGGCATATCTATTTTTTAAGGAAATGCTAAAACGTCGATGACCGATGGTCGATGGACGTTGGTCGATTGCTCAAAATTGAAAATCATTGACGATACAAAATTAAGAATGATAAATCTTTTCAGGGGGAATCTATTTAGGGAATCCCACCATCCTTCATGGGATACCAACCATCAAAAACAAAAAGCCTTCTTACAAATTTGCAAAAAGGCTTTTTATATAATAACCGTCCCCTAATTATTTTAAATAATTCTTATAGCCGCATAAATCTGAACTCCCTTATTTGTCCATTTATCTTCATCGCCCAAATCATAAATATTGTTTAGCCCAATAAAATAACGAGCCCCTAATTTGAACCACGCCAAATTTAATTGTGCTCCACCAACCATTGAAAAATCACCTTTCTTAAAAGCATTTTTAGCATTATCATCCAGTGGCTCATTGTTATTGATCAAAATGCCAAATTGAGGCCCTATTTGAAAGGTTAGCAATTTTGAAGGAGAAATGTTAAGCAAGAGAGGAATACTTAAATAATTCAGCGTAATATTATTACCATTTGGCAAATATGAATTAATGGCATACGCATTACCTGTTGTCTGTGCCTGATATTGGTTCCATAAAAGTTCGGGCTGTATCCCAAAGGTCTTGTTGAGTTTTATTGCCATAAAACCACCAAGGCTATAACCATACTTCACTTCATCAGTCAACGCACGCCCATCGATTTTATTGATATTCACCCCACCTTTCACCCCCAATTGAAAACCTTGCGCATTTACGCTTGCAACAGAAATAATTACCAGAGATAGCGAAAAGATGATTGACTTTTTCATGTAGTTCATTTTAAATTTTAGTGATCCAAAAATATTCCAAGTTATTTTTGAACGCGATTAATAGAAGTTAAATTGCCTTAATGATTCGTTAAAAAGATTCTATGAGTTTTATTCTGTTAGATTAAATGCTGCATTACCACTGTTCACAATATAATACGTGCGAAAATTTTGAATGTTAATGAAACAACAAAAATTATTTTATATTAATACAAATATCAAGCGCTGATTTTCTTACAGCTCAATATCAAAATCAATTCGACAAAAATTCTAAAAGAATTTTAGCATAGACTGCTTAATAATACAGACGTTTAAATTGAAATGAATTTCTATACCAATTCAATCACGGTAATCTCGGGCATGATGCCCACTCTTCCAGGATAACCAATAAAGCCATAGCCGCGATTCACATAAAGTTTTTGTTTGCCTTGTTCATAAAGTCCCGCCCATTCTTTATAAACATATTGAACAGGGCTCCATTTAAATCCCGGCAATTCAACGCCAAACTGCATGCCGTGTGTGTGGCCCGCAAGCGCTAAATCAATTGCAGGAAATTTTGGCAGCACTTCAACATCCCAATGGCTTGGGTCGTGGCTCATTAATATTTTGAACGGTGCATTTTCTGCTCCGGCATAAGCTTTTGGAAGACTGCCATAAGTCTGAAAATTTTTTCGTCCACTGATATTTTGCACGCCAATCAATGAAATATATTCCCCATTTTTTTCAAGCCTAACATTTTCATCGAGCAATAAACGCCATCCCAAATCTGCATGCACTTGCTTTAGGCTTTGTAGATTTTTTTCTTTTTCAATTGCTTTTTCTCCAGTTGCATGTGTTCCATAATAATAATCTCCATAGTCATGATTGCCCAATGTAGAATACACGCCCATCGGCGCTTTCAGCTTGTTGAACACATCCATATAATCATGCATTTCCACTGCGCGATCATTCACCAGATCACCGGTGAACAAAATGATATCAGCGTTTTCTTTTAGTATTTTATCAACTCCTTTTTGCACTGCAGCTTTATTATGGAAACTGCCGGAATGAATGTCTGATATTTGAACAATCTTCAATCCTTTGAATGATTTTGGAAGATTATCAAACGACAATTGAACACGTCTCACTTCGTAATTATATTTATTGCTGAAGCCGTATATCAACGTCGAAAATAATCCGCCGCCAACACCCAAACCTAGCCAGCTCAAAAAAACCGAACGCGAAATTCCTTCGCTATTCATGTTCTCTCCTTCTGTATTCCGAAAAAATAATTTTCCACTTGCCCATTGAATAATGCGGCGAAGATCATCAACCAAAAAGAAAACAGTTGCTAATAATTTAGCGAACAGCAAACCCAATATTGTAGCAAGCACATAATTTCTAATTGATCGTGGCCATTCGTCAAAATTCGTGAATGGTATCAGTGCAAGAACAATAATGGCAGCGATTGAAATACCCCAATAGCTGTAATAAACAATAGCCCTGATTTTTGGAGATGAATTTTGGGTGACAACTTTTACCGCCTGAAAAACATAAAAATCAAGCAGCACCATCACAGCTAATACAATCCAGATAAATGCAGAGTTCCTCATTTTGTAATTTTAAAATTCAACAAATTCATCCAACTGTTCTTTAATAGCGGCAAGCGTTCCAGCATCAATAAGATCACCGTTCTCATCCATCAATTTATCCACCACAGAAATAGGCAGCTTATTATGATGAACCATCACTTTCATGAAATGCAGAATAGAAGTAAGATGATCCATCCCGCGCAAATTGCCTGCCCTTCCGGTAGAAACACCGGTGAGCAATGCTTTTTTTCCCCACCAGGTTTTTTTAATATCTGAAATATCAAACATCGCTTTTAGCACTCCGGGAATACTTCCGTTGTATTCCGGCGATACAAAAATAAATTTTTGAGCGGGCGACAAAACCGTTCTTTCAATTTCAGAAAATTCTGGATTTTTTTCCAGCACATTAACACCCTGTAACGATAATAGATTCGCATCAATGCCTTTATCCTTCAAAAGTTGTTGATAATGCTGGGCTATTTTTATCGTGTTGCTATCGTTCCTGTTCGTACCGGAGATGATTGTGTACATATTCCTGAATTCCATAACGCCAATAAAGGCGAAAAGTTCCCGCAATTTATAACGATAGCTTATTTTTGCCAATTATGATTTTTGTTGATAAGAATGGGCAAAACTAAATTTTGCCGTTTTGATGAATGGGGAGAATTTTAGAGTTTAGAGTTTAGAGTTTAGAGTTTAGAGTTTAGAGTTTAGAGTTTAGAGTTTAGAAACTGGATACGGGATACTAGCAACTGGAAACTAGTATTGAATACTGAAAAAAATTATGGCAAGAACAATAGGAGTTGCAAATCAAAAAGGCGGTGTAGGGAAAACAACATCAGCGATTAACTTGGCGGCAAGTCTTGCTGTGCTTGAGTTTAAGACATTGCTGGTGGATGCCGACCCTCAGGCGAATAGCACAACAGGCATCGGGTTCGATCTGCATAATATAACGCATAGCTTATATGATTGCATGGTAAATTCAATCGCCTCGAAAGATGTGATATTGAAATCAGAGATCCCAAATCTTGACTTGATCCCATCGCACATTGATTTAGTAGGTGCTGAAATTGAAATGATAAATTCGCCTAACCGCGAAAATGTGCTGAAAAATATTCTTGAGCCAATAAAAAATAATTACGATTTTATTGTGATTGATTGCGCGCCTTCATTGGGATTAATAACAGTGAATGCTTTGGTTGCTGCTGATTCAGTAATCGTTCCCGTGCAAACGGAATTTTTTGCATTGGAAGGATTGGGAAAATTATTGAACACGATTAAAATTGTTCAAAATAGATTGAACCCTCAACTCGCAATTGAAGGAATTTTGATGACGATGTATGATGGTCGCCTGCGTTTGTGCAATCAAGTGGTGAGCGAAGTGAGAAAACATTTTGATGAAATGGTTTTTAATACAATCATCCATCGCAACACAAAAATAAGTGAAGCCCCAAGTGTTGGAAAGCCCGTTATATTATATGATGCTTACAGCAAAGGCGCAACAAATTACCTCAACCTCGCCAAAGAAGTGTTGCAGAAAAACAACATGACGAAAATCAAACAGGAAGAAAGAGTATTTGAATAGTTTGTGGTTTGTAGTTGGTTGTTTGTAGTTCGCAGACCGCCAACCACAAACAACGAACAACAAACTACAAACCAACTAATGACTAGTCCAAAAAAAAATAACGAAGCGCTTGGAAAAGGAATTCGTTCCTTACTTCAAAATATCAACAGTGATCTTGAAACGACTTCAGGCATTTTAAAAAATACCGTTGTTGAAGCTGCCACTAATATATTACGCATTCCGCTAAATCAAATCGAGACAAACCCGAAACAACCACGCCGCGATTTTGATGAGCAATCACTGAATGAATTGGCTTCTTCTATTAAGATGCATGATATCATTCAGCCAATCACGGTTGCAAAATTATTAACCGGAAAATATCGGCTTATCTCTGGCGAACGCCGTTTTCGTGCATCAAAAATGGCAGGGCTAAAAGATATCCCAGCATACATACGATCCGCGAATGATCAGGAATTGCTCGAGCTTGCACTCCTTGAAAACTTACAAAGAGAAGATCTGAATGCCATGGAAATTGCGTTGAGCTATAAAAGGATGATGGAAGAGCTTGATCAAACGCAGGAACAAGTGGCAGAGAGAATGGGCAAAGAAAGAAGCACTGTCGCAAACTACATTCGCCTATTAAAATTGCCACCAGATATTCAAGTGGCAGTCCGCAGCAATAATCTTTCCATGGGGCATGCACGCGCATTGATCAATGTTGATACGATCGACAAACAGCTTTTTATTTTCAATGAAATAAAAAATAAAAATCTATCTGTTCGCCAGACAGAAGAACTCGTTCGCCAATTATATAAAGGGCAGTCCTCTGTTAAAAATTCCGCAAAAGCTACGCTACCACCAGCTTTTAAAAAAATTGAAGATAACTTAGCGTCTCATTTCAGCACACGTGTTAAGCTGAATCACACTAAAAAAAATAATGGCAGCATTTCAATCGAATATTATTCAATAAGTGAGCTGAATAAAATTCTTGAACAATTGGGCATTGCTGCCAGCTAAGATTTCTGCATGAAGATGTATAAGTTTTTTTTGATTGTCATTTTATTGTTTTTTCTGTCGCAAACAAATGTTTTTTGCCAGAAAAAAGACACGGCTAATGTCAACAAAAATTTTATTAAAGCAAAGAATGTTATTGCAGATTCCTCAATAAAGCATGATAGCCTTGTTAAAAAAAGGCGTGACCCTACAAAAGCCACGCTTTACTCAACAGTCATGCCCGGTCTCGGGCAGATCTACAATAGGAAATACTGGAAGCTGCCGCTTGTTTATGCGGCAGTCGGGATCCCGATTTATACTTTCTTTTATAACAAAAGTTGGTACAACAAAACACGATATGCATTGGCTGTAGTTGCTAACGGAACCACAAATGCAGATAGCCTTGCCAAAGTAGATCCTAAGCTGATTATTTTTGTGGAGGATGCAGATCCAGTAAGTCTTGTAAAGTATCGTGATGAGTTTAGAAAAGACCAGGATTATTCAGTGCTTTTCTTTTTGCTTTTTTATGCGCTTCAAATTGTGGACGCCACTGTTGATGCACATTTGAAAGACTTCAACGTGAACGATGATCTCAGCTTTCATTTTCAGCCAACAACTCCTTATGGAACAAGCAATATGGGATTAAGCCTTGTTTTCGATATTCATCAACCCAAGCCGAAGACTTTGTTTGATAACAGGTGATCAACAATTTCATCGCTCTAATTAATTTCCATTCTTAATTTCTTATTTCTCATTTTCTTTGCAGTAAATTCAAAAAAATATTTCAGATGAAAATTGCATTGATCGGTTATGGAAAAATGGGCAAAGCCATTGAAGAAATTGCATTGCAGCGAGGGCATGAGATTGTTTTAAAAATTGATATCAATAATGCAAGTGAATTCAATCAAACAAATATTTCAAAAGCTGATGCAGCTATTGAATTTAGTGGACCACATAGTGCGTTTGACAATGTGATGAAATGCCTTCAATTAAAAATTCCTGTTGTTTGTGGATCAACAGGCTGGCTCGAAAAATATGAAGTGGCAAAAAAATATTGCATAGATAATAATGGAGCATTTTTATATTCCAGCAATTACAGCATTGGCGTTAATATTTTTTTTGAATTGAACAAACATCTTGCATCATTAATGGCTCAGCATAATGATTATGATGTTAGCATGACGGAAATACATCACACACAAAAAAAAGATGCGCCCAGCGGAACAGCGATTACATTGGCAGAACAGATTTTAGAAAATATAAAAAGAAAAAAATTGTGGGTGAACCATATCAGCGATAATGTTGATGAACTTGAAATCATCAGCGATCGAATCGATCCTGCTCCTGGAACACATCAGGTAAAATACAGTTCGTCTATTGATGATATTGAGATAATACACACAGCGCATGGCCGCACGGGATTTGCGACAGGTGCAGTACTTGCCGCAGAATTCATTCAAAACAAAAAAGGTGTTTTTTCCATGAAAGATGTGCTGGGTTTTTAACCTTTCGCATCATTCATTGTTATATTAGAAAGAAAAAAATTAATTTGTAGAACAAACTACTACCGATGCTTTCCAAAAAAACGCAATATGGATTTCAGGCGCTCATGTATCTGGCTCAAAAAAAGGACAATGAACCTGTGCTGATCGCAGAGATATCAAAGAAGAAAAAAATACCACTTAAATTTTTAGAAAACATTTTGCTTGAGCTAAGAAAAGCGGGAATACTTGAAAGCAAAAAAGGCAAAGGTGGCGGATATTATTTTGCAAAGAACCCAAAAGATATTCAGCTTGCAACCGTGATGCGGTTATTGGACGGACCAATATCGCTCCTCTCCTGCGTGAGCTTATATTTTTATGAGAAGTGTAAAAACTGCGATGAAAAAACATGTGGGCTTCATGACACCATGGCTCAGGTGCGCGATGCAAACCTTAGAATATTGGAGAAAAAAACAATTGCTGATATCGCGAAAGGATGAGATGGTGAATGAGAAAATTGCGGATTGTGAATTTTAAATTGCGGATCCAAAACCACAATCTCGAAGACTCACCACATATCTACTTAAAACTTATCACTCGTAAGTCGCAAACGTTTGCAGCAATCAAAATCTCAAATCTTCATTCCATATTTTTATTATCAGTATTTTTATTGGGCGTAGATTTTATTTCACCAACGATTGCTTATGCCATTTATTAAACCCCGACTATCTTTTTTACAGATTATCAATATGAATGTCGGTTTCTTTGGCATTCAATATAGTTTTGGTTTGCAGCAGAGCGCAGTCAATCCCATTTATGATTTCTTAGGCGCTCATCCCGATCAAATCCCATTATTAAATTTAGCAGGACCAGTTACAGGTTTATTAATACAGCCAATCATAGGCACGTTGAGCGATAAAACATGGCATCCACGTTGGGGAAGAAGGAAACCATATTTTTTTATTGGCGCAATTTTTTGCAGCCTTTGTTTATTTGCTTATCCATTTAGTAGTTCACTGTGGATGGCAGGCGGCTTGCTTTGGGTACTTGATGCGGCTAACAATACTGCGATGGAACCTTATCGTGCATTCATTGCAGATAAATTACCAGAACCACAACTCGCAACAGGTTTTCTCACGCAAAGTTTTTTTACAGGACTTGGAATAACGTTGGCAAATGTTTCATTGTTCCTTTTTCAAAAAGTAATTACCGGGAAACATGGATCGATTCCATATTGGGTATTCGGATCATTTTTACTTGGATCTGTCTGCTCCATTTCATCAGTGCTTTGGTCAATAACAAAAACGCCAGAGATTCCACCAACGCCCGAAGAATTGGTTGCATTAAAAGCAAGCAATAAAAGTTTCTTTGATCCATTTATTGAAATAGCACACGCGATAAAAGATATGCCACAAGTGATGTGGCAATTGGCGCTTGTATATTTGTTTCAATGGTATGCATTGTTTTGCTATTGGCAGAATGCATCAAAAAGCATTGGTTTATCCGTTTGGAAAACGACGCCGACAAAAAACCCAATGCTGTATGAAGAAGCGGTAGGTTGGGCAAGTCTTGTCAACGGCTGGTATAATGTCGTCACTTTTTTATCTGCATTTGGTCTTGTGTGGCTTGCAAAAAAATACAGTCCAAAGTTTGTGCATGTTGCTTGTTTAATGCTCGCTGCAATTGGGTTGCTAACGTTCCCGCATATCCAAAATAAATATTTGCTTTTTTTACCAATGACTGGTTTTGGCATTGCATGGGCAAGCATGATGGGCGTTCCTTATTTAATGGTAGTGAATAAAATTCCTAAAGAAAGATATGGTGTTTATATGGGCATTATCAATATGATGATAGTGGTGCCGATGATTTTGCAAACAACAACATTTGGTTATGTGCTGCAGCATTTTCTTGGTAATGATTCCGAAAAAGCAATCACTTTTGCCGGAGTATTTTTATTGATAGCATGTTTCGCAACAATGCTCATAAAAGCAGAGAAACCAATAACTGATGGAATTTCTATGCCAATGACTGGTCATTAACCCATGTCCTTAAAGCGGAATAAAAATCAGCGAACGAAAAAAATAACAGCAAAATAAAATGAGCCTTAATAAAAATACAATTAGTGAAGAAAGTCAAAATCTAAGTTCCCCTTCAGGGGACAGGGGTAAAATTCTCTGTATCGGCGAAGCATTGATCGATATGATTTGTACAGATAAAGGCAGATCATTATCACAAGGACAAAATTTTTTAAAGAAACCCGGTGGCGCACCAACAAATGTCGCTGCTGCTATTGCCGCATTGGGCGGCAGCGTTGAGCTTGCTGCCAAAGTTGGCAATGATCCATTCGGCAAGCAATTAATCGAAGTGATGCAGGAATTTGGGGTTGCCACGCGATGGATTTTACAGGATAATCATTCCTTCACCACGTTTGCATTTGTATCGCTGATGGAAGATGGTGAAAGGGATTTTGTTTTTAATCGTGGGGCTGATGGCAATTTGACAAGACATGAAGTGGATGAAATAAATCTCGAAGAATTTTCTATCATTCATTTTGGGTCAGCCACAGCATTTTTGCCGGGCTCATTGCAAGCTGCTTATGAAAGTCTTTTGCAAAAAGCATTACAACAAAATATTTTCATCAGCTTTGATCCAAACTATCGACATCTTCTTTTTAGAGATAATAAACAATCCTTTATTGATCAGTCGTGGAATTTTTTGCAGAGCTGCCATTTTTTTAAAGTGAGCGATGAAGAAGCCATGCTGATAACAGGCAAAGCAACATTGGAAGATGCAACTGCTGTCTTGCTTGAAAAAACAAAAGCAATATTTGCCATCACGCTTGGCAAAGATGGAACACTGCTCGGTGCAAATAAAACAACTACTATCATCGAAAGCATTCCCGTGAAACCCGTTGACACAACTGGCGCAGGCGATGCATTTGTTGGCGCAGTTCTTTATCAGTTGAACAATTTAGATGTTTCGGATATTCAACATCTTCCCATTGAAAAATGGAAACATATTGTTTCAAATGCAAACAAAGCCGGAGCAAGAACCTGCGAATATCTTGGAGCGATGGAAGCCTTTAAGCATTTAAGCAATGATATTTTTAAATAAGTCGAAAACATCTAATTCAGAGTTTAGAGTTCAGAGTTCAGAGTTTGGCTCCTGACTCTAAACTCTCAACTCTGAGCTATGAACTAACAGTCATGTACAACTCAACCCTTCATCAACAAATCAACAGCATTCTCCCAAGATCTGGATTTGATATAAACGGAAAGGACAATTTATTTTACGCACGTTTTATTGCTAATGCAGATGCTATCCATGCTCTCTATAAAAATTTATATGCTGTTAATAAAAAGAACAATGACTCTTTCAAACAGTTGCTACAAATAATTTTGGATGCATACATAAACCGATCAACTGCATTAAAACAAAAAGATAAATTAAAAGATGAGCATTGGTTCCTGAGTAATGAGATAACTGGAATGAGTTTGTATGTTGATAGATTTTCCGACAACCTCTCAACCCTCGGCAACAAACTGGGATATGTAAAAAATTTAGGAGTGAACCTTCTTCATCTTATGCCCGTTTTCCAAAGCCCAAAAGATGAAAGCGATGGTGGATATGCTGTTTCAGATTTTAGAAAAGTGGATGAACGATTCGGCAGTTTGGAAGATTTGAAAAATCTCCAAGAGAAAATGAGCGATGAGAACATGCACCTGATGATTGACATTGTTCTTAACCATACTTCTCACAAACATGCATGGGCAGAAAAAGCAAAACAAGGTGATAAAAAATATCACCATTATTATTACATGTATGGCGACAGACAAGTGCCTGATGAATTTGAAAAAAACATGCCCGAAATTTTTCCAGAAGGAGCTCCCAGAAGTTTTACGTATGTGCCAGACTGTGATAAATGGGTGATGACTGTTTTTCATAATTACCAATGGGATTTGAATTATGCAAATCCGCAAGTGCTGCTAGAAATGCTTGATAATATTTTTTTCTACGCAAATCTTGGCGTTGATATTTTACGCATTGATGCGCCAGCATTTATCTGGAAACAAATCGGCACAACTTGTCAAAATCTTCCACAGGCGCATACGATTTTATGCCTGATAAAACAATGTGTGCTGGTAGCCACGCCGGGAATGGCTTTGTTGGGAGAAGCAATTGTTGCTCCTGCTGCCATCATTAAATATTTCGGCACCGGGGAATACACAGCCAAAGAATGCGATGTTGCCTATAATGCAACGCAGATGGCTTTGCAATGGGATGCGCTGGCAACAGGCAACATAAAAATAATGCTGGCTGCGCAACATGAAATTTTAAAAAAACCTTTTGGCACAACATGGATCAGTTATACCAGGTGTCACGATGATATCGGTCTTGGCTATGATGATTACATGATTGAGCAATCTGGTTTTAATGCTTATGCGCACAGAAAATTTTTGAAAGAATATTATTCAGGAACTTATTATAGCTCGCCTGCAAAAGGCGCATTGTTTTCCGTAAATCCAAAAACACAAGATGCACGCATCAGCGGATCGCTTGCTTCACTTTGCGGATTGGAAAAAGCGATTGAAGAAAATAATGAACACGATATTGAAATTTCTATACAAAAGATTTTGATGATGCAGGCACACAGTTTTTTTATAGGCGGCATCCCAATGCTTTTTTATGGGGATGAAGTTGGCTACACAAATGATTATTCATATTTAAATGAGGAAGGAAAAAGCTATGATAGTCGTTGGATGCATCGACCAATGATAGATTGGGAAAAAAATATAAGATCAGAAACCGATGAAACAATCGAGCAAAAAATATTTTCTTCTACAAAAAAATTAATCAGCATCAGAAAAAAATTAGCTGTGGTTGCAGATCACAAAAATCTTATCTGGCTCACTCCGCATAATATTCATGTTGCAGGTTATCTGCGGAATGGTGAAAAACAAAATCTGTATTGCTTGTTTAATTTTTCAGACCAACCTGCATTTCTCACCTGGTATGCTTTTAAAGAACATGGAAACGTACCTGAAAGAATTTACGATCATTGGAGGGAGCAATATTTTTCAGTTGGCAAAGACAATGAACATTTGATATTGGAACCTTATGCTTTTTACTTGTTCGAGGCGTGAGATAAACTAGTATACAAAATCAAAAATGCTTTAATCGCTCGTTTCATTTTTACCGTTTTATCCAAATCTTAGAAATTAACAAAACTGTTACACTTCCTTTTTCTGGTTTATTTCGTCATAGTTTGAAATAAACCAAAATTGTGAAATGAAATATCATACCATACTCGGCATTGTCTTCCTTCTTAGTACGCTACAATCCCAATCGCAATTTAAGCATGGTTCCATTACTTTAAGCTATAGCAAAAAACTAAAGCATATTGAGAAAATACCGTTCAATGAAATCATCGTGCTGGATAATAGATTTGACACTACCAATTTTCTAATTGATGAAACACACGTGAAAAATCCCGAGATGGATTGCTTTTCAAAACCTGCGTCAGAAGAGATTAGAACTTATATTCAAAAAATAACAGCTCCATTCCCAAAAGAAAGTAATACTGTTTATATCAACATCAAGCAATTAAGATTTGGCAATTTAATTAAGCTATCAAGAACATTATTTTTTTCCGCTGATGCTTTTATCAGACAAAAAAATGGGTTCAAAAAAATCCTCTCTATTAAAAACGAAGACCCGTTTCGGCGAAACTACAATTACACAATAGTAATTGCCCTGAATAATCTTATTCAGGAGTTATGTAGTCATTATTATCACCACCATGTCGACACAATTGATTATACCCTCGGAGAAATTAATAAGAACATAATGCTTGAATGGGCTTCATATCCAATTATCAAACAAAATAATTTAGCAATAGGCACATATAGCACATTCGATAATTTTAGAAATAACAAAATAGATTCGAGCAGACAATTTATTTTGAAGACAAATGAAGACAGCACTTATCACGTGAGTTTTTCAGATAGCAACAAGTATTACAAAAACAAAACAAATATTGCAAAAAGCATCTTTGCTATTTGCTATAATGGCAATCTTTATATATCAATATATCAAGACAACTTTATTCCTTTACAAAGGCAAAACAACAGCTTCTATTTTAGTGTACCGACATCGCTACCCAACATGTATAGTATCATTTTTAGAAGAATGTTTCCGGGCGATTTTGTAGATGCTTCAAGTTTTGGAAATGTGCCTCTTGATTTTAGCGGAGCACAATTTAACAATGGTGCTGCTGTATTAATTGGTCTCGGAATAATTGCAACTATTGGGATAACAGTTGCCATCGTCAATGAAATCAAGAAAAAAAATCAGCATGACCCAAAGAAAACCATTAAGCCTATACATCAAAAAATCGTTGATCAAACCATGCGAGATTGTTTTCTCGATATGGACTCCGGCGATATCGTATATCACTGAAAGCCAGCAATTTTGAATCACTTAATAAAATCACTCAGACTTAAATCAATAATATTTCAAGGTGCCTCCTTTAGCAATTTTATTCATAATAAATTTAAACCCAATCCTGGTTTATCATTAGCATACATATAACCATCCTTAATTTCAAAACCACCACTAACAATATCTTCTGCTAAATCAAGACTTCCATCAAGATCTAGATATTTTGTATGCGGACATGAAAATGCAGCATGAAGCGCAGCAGTAATGCTCACAATACTTTCATCATTGCAACCCCAGAACAAATCAATATTCGCAGGCTTTGCGATAGTTGCTATTTCATGTGCGCCCAAAATGCCGCCGCATTTCATCAACTTGATATTAAAAATGCCGTACAAATTTTGCTGCGAAATTTTTAATGCAGATTGAGCATTCTTTAATGATTCATCAGCAGCTAATTTTTTTCTCACATCATCCGGAAGCAACAACAAATCTTTATCGAGATTTGGAAGCATTGGTTGTTCTATCAATTCAACATCAGCATCATTTGTTTTATCCGAAAAAAGTTTCAGATTATTTAAATCATATCCCGTGTTTGCATCTACACGGATAATAAAATGATTGCCAAATTTTTCCCTTAGTTTAATAATACGCTCTGCATCCAATTCAGCATCAATTCCAGTTTTCACTTTTAATACCCTGAATCCTTTTTTATAATAATCGTTCGCTTCATCAATTGTTCCGGTAACATCTTTAATGCCGATGGTAACTGATGTCAACATTTTTGAATGATGCCTTCCATAAAAATCAACCACAGAAATACCAAGATATTTTCCGAACGCATCATGCAATGCAATATCAATGGCAGCCTGTGTGCCGGGCAAATTTTTAAAATGTTCTCGACATATATAAATATGATGAAGGAATTGACGGATGTCTTTTCCAATCAGATATTCAATAAACCCTGATTGCAGATTTTGAAATGTTTGATCAGGCGTTTCACCAACAACTTCAGGTGCAGGATTGGCCGCACCGATTCCTTTCATTCCATTATCAAGCTCTATTTCGAAAAAAATATTTTCAACATCTGTGATGGTTTCTCTTGCAATGGTATAAGGCTTTTGCAAAGCAAGGTTTTTTCTATACGCTCTTACTGATTTTATTTTCATGTTAATGATTAGAAGAAATTAATTGTTGAATGATAGGGATTATTTTTTCACAGCCTTCTTTCAAAGGCAACATTATAGGCAGTTTCAAATCTTTTTCATATTCTGCTTGAAACTTATATGCTTCTTCATCGCTACAGTTTTCTGTATTCAATGCAACCGCAATTACATTTGATCCTAGCAATTTAATAAGTTCGATTTCAGATTTTATGGAATGGATTTCTCCCCAACCAACTTCATGCTCATAATATTTTCGTGTTGGCGCATGAACTAGAATAACAGATTTTGCATTTCCTGAAATCAACAACTCTGATCCACAAGGACCTGTTGGATTGCGAAGTGCTGATTGCCCTTCAATCAAAATTACATCTGCTTTAGTTTCTTCTTCGCAAGTTAATATGGCATGCTCCAATTCGCCGGACACGAAATCATTCAATGTGGAATCAAAAATAAAACCATACTTGCCACCTTGCAGCCAACCAGTTTGACCAGTATAAATCATCTGTGCATTAATCCCTGTCTTCTTGCATTCATTCATCACAAAACGCGCTGTAGTCCGTTTTCCCAACGCACAGTCAGTTCCTATAACCGCTATAATTGGGATTTTTATATCAAATATTTTCCCCGTCCAGAAATGGAGGTCTTCTCTTTTTTTAGGGATACGAATATCTATCAACGTTACCCCGTTTTCTTCTGCCATCTTTTTTATATCTGGTCTTTCAATTAAATGATCGTGCAAACCGTTCACAATTGAAAGTTTGCTTTTAATAGCAGACTTTACTTCTTCAATCAAGCTTCCCGGAAAAACGCCGCCAGACGTAGCAACACCAACAATGCAATAAGATGGTTTTAAGTGAAGCGCTTCTTCTATGTTTTTCACGACAGGAATATTTCTGTACTTTCCTTCAAGCAATTCGCCTGCATCTTTACCTGCGTTGGCAAAGTCAACCACAGCCACAATTTCAAAGCGATTGCTTTCTCTTATCAACCCATGAGCAGTTTTGGCATTTTCGGTTGCCAGCAGTCCATTCGTTACAATAATTGCTTTTTTCATTTATCAATAATAAAGATGTTAAACGTAAAAATAAATTTTATTCGTTAGTTTTAGACAGATAAGAAATTTTGATTTCACCAACAACTATCACACTGCACAATTATGAGAAAACTATTGTTCATTCTTTTCATTCTTCCTTTTTTTGCAACAGCACAACTCACAGAAAAAATTGCTCGTATCGATTCCACATTAACCTACTTGCAACAGCATGAATTTTTTAATGGAACGATATTGATTGGTGAAAAAGGCAAAGTGATATATAAAAAAGCATTTGGAAAAAATGCTGCAGAGAATGGTCAGATGCTTGTTACCACATCTTCATTCAATCTCGCATCCGTATCGAAACAATTTTTTGCGATGATGGTGATGATGCTCAAAGAGCAAGCAAAGTTGCAATATGATGATGGGGTGCAAAAATATTTGCCATCGTTTCCTTATAGCAATATTACTATCCGAAATCTAATGAACCACACATCGGGCTTGCCTGAATATTTTGAGATTGCACAAATGAATATGAATTTACTGGATACCTTGACCAATGAATCTATGTTGGCTTTATTGGCTGCAACAAAACCTGCATTGGTATTTCAGCCGGGAGAAAAATGGCAGTACTGCAACACAAATTATACTACCCTTGCTTCGGTAATTGAAAAAGTTTCTGGTACGAACTGTGAAGATTTTTTCCAGCAGCGGATCGTTCAGCCATTAAAATTGAAAAATACTTTTATCTATAATCTAAAAATGAAAAGCTATCCTGAATCGCGTGTGTTTGGCTTTCATTATGAAAAAGGAAAACGCGTGAAGGACGATCTGGTTTGGCTCGATGGGATCATTGGCGATGGAAATATTTATTCATCTGTTGAAGATTTATACAAATGGGAACAGTCGCTTTAC